>CAJXTP010000029.1 GCA_913061335.1 uncultured Loktanella sp. | reverse complement strand
CAAACTCTCTCTTAGTTTAAGCAGCTCTTGGTTCCAAAAACCCTGACGACGGACATTTACCGACAAAGCATAGATAAATATTGGGATAAGGCCTGTATCTTTGGCCGCCTATTTGGACACTTCATTGCGAACCTACAACGAACGGGTTTACGTTTGGCGACTTTCAAAAAAACTGGATGGCGACAAGTGGCGGGCTCAGGTCGCACAGGCAGTTACGCGAGGTGAAGCCAGCATCTGTCGCACGTGAAATGAACTTGATAAGTGCGGCTCTTACGGTGGCGCGCAAAGAGTGGCCACAGTTTTGTGCAGCTTTTCAAAGGTGTCCAAGTTGATCGGGGGCACGTGATGGCCTTTTCGCAAATGGATGCCGTAAGTACCGGAGTAAATATAGCCAGTATAAAGCAGATGGGTCAGGATGTCAGTCACCCGTTGTTGGGTGATAGCGCCCTTCTTTGTTGCGCGGAAATGCGGTTTACGTCTCCCAAAACCATTTCATCTCTTCCTAGGTCTGGAATCGACCAGAAGCATAGCCTGCGAAAGCCTCGCGAATGATGGTGGCCAGCGCTTCTTCAGCGATGAGCAACTTGGCCCGTCTTTTGACGGTTTCGTATTTATAGCCCTCGGGAGCGGTGTGAAACCAAAAAACCAATTGCACCGCATTCATCTTTTGCGCCACCTGTCGCCCGTTCAGCTTACACTCCAGCGCGCCTTGGGCGGCTATGATAGTTTCAATAGATTCGCCTTCGGGCGTCTGATCAAACTTGAAGTTCAGGCATCCGATCCGCGCGCGCCGTGTGCGAAATGCCTTGCGCAGATCGAGATGGAAACAAGTGTCGTGGGCAATTCGTTTGAGATCTTCGAAGATCACAACAAAGCGTTCATTTGGTTGGGCATCAAGGAAAGACACAAGTGCGGCTATGCCGGGACGTTTTATGAAATCGCCGCAACCGGTGATAGTGTCGGGAAAGGCCCCCGTAATTTTATGGCGCCTCCGCTGCGCATGCTGGTGACAGTGGAGCTCTTGGCTTTCCAGCCTATGGGTGACTAGCCCGTAGATTTGTAGCCACCTTCTTCGCAGTTTTGAGGCAAAGGGACAAATATTGGAATGCAAAACTCAGTGATGATTTCAAACGAGATGCGGTGTTTCAAATCGCTCTGCGGGGATATCCAGGCGGCGAGGTTCCACAGCGAGTGTGCGCGCGGGTAAAAATATTCGAGGTCTGAAGAAGCTGCAGCCAGCGATGACCATGCCGTAGAGAATAGGTGCTTGAGGCATGAATTGGCGCGGGTTACTGTAAGCGCGGCAGAGACCCGACCTTCCCGGTCCGGTATCTTGCAAAACACCGGATCGGGATAACGATAGCAAACTTCCGGTACAATAGGGGCTACTCGGACTTCCGCCAGTTGCCGTCTCCAAATCCATCAAGCCAGTTCCGCATTCCGTAGACAATACGTTCGCTGCGGCCGCCCAACATAGAGCTTTGAAATCTTTGGATCATTTATGAACCTACACTTGAGCTGCCTATTTCATTGGATACGAAGTCTGCCCATGGTTCCAATTACCGGCGGTGCTGTGCTAGAAATTCGGTTCATCGACAAGCGCGTTCGAGCAAGCCCAAACAACAAGAGCAAATTTCGCTTCCACCATTTCATGTCGGACGTCAGTAGTCACTGCAAACCAGCCGCGAGAATATGAGCGGAATCTTTGCAGCAAGAATTGTCCAGATATCATATTCAATCTGGCCTCGCCGTAGAAAGTTGAGTGGGCATGTGCGTACTCCGGCAACCTTCAGCAACCGTAGGTAGATCGAGTTGCCAAAGACTAAATAGACGCAAAATTTCTAGCTTCGTTCAAAAAACTGTGTACTTTGATGTAAATCATTTAGGGAAGTTGAGCTATGAAAATTGTATTGTCCGCGGCTGTTTTGGCCTTTCTTTCGACAGGTGGGGCAGCGATTGCTTGTCCTGACTTCAACGCGTCACCGGGTGAGTCATACCGCGCTTCTGGTAGTGAGCTGTATGAGACCAAAGCGTTCAGTGTCCGTGCTGGCGGTGATAATTATATCTGGAATTGCCCAAATGTTAAGCCGGGCACGGATACGGGTGCAGGTTATTTCCCGACCGCCCCAGATTTTTCGTTCCAGCTAAATGGTATGAGCGGCTACAAGCTTGATCTGCGGGTCGTCAGCGACTGCGATTCTGCCCTTTTGATCAATACATCGTCTGCGAACTGGTATTACGATGATGATGACAACGGAAATCTTGACCCTAAGATTGTTTTGACGCGCCCAGTCGATGGTCGGGTTGATATATGGATCGGGACATTTGATGGCACCTACTGCGATGCCCAGCTTCAGCTCGAAACTTTTAAAAAGTAGGTAATATCAGTTAAGACTTACTGGCATTCCCCGCCGCTCCGAGGTTCCGCTTTGGTGGCGGGGAATATATATGTTGTAAGCGTCGATCCTGACCTTCCCTTTGGCATTGGGGGAGGTTGTGGCGAAACTACATATTTTGTTGAAGCCCTCTTGCGTAATTGGTCGGGATTGGTTGCACGGATTACGTCTTGTTGCGTTGTGATATACATCGCCCGTGGTGTTATTATGATAGACACGCCCGTTCGCCTGCCGCTAATCTGACGGCAATGTGCAAGCCTGATGCAGGCCTGCGCCGTTACATTCCCGAAGGGCGAAATGGTATGAAACAAGCGATGGTGCGCGTGGGCGTGGATATTGGCGGGACGTTTACGGACGTGGCCTTGGCCCATGCTGGTGGGTTGGCAACATGTAAAGTTCTGACAAATTATTCAGAACCTGAGACGGCCATTCTTGAAGGCATCGCAATCGCGGCGGCCCAAGCGGCGGTGCCGATGTCAGATATTGGGCAGGTCATTCACGGAACGACCCTTGTGACCAATGCGCTGATCCAACGGCGTGGCGCAAAAGTCGCGTTCATCACGACCCAAGGGTTTCGCGATGTCATTGAGATGCGCTCAGAAAATCGGTTTGAGCAATACGACCTGAACCTGACGCTGCCTGTGCCGATGGTCCCGCGCCAAGACCGTTTAACGTTGAACGAACGGATGGATCACGCGGGTCATGTGCTTCAACCGCTTGACCCCGCCGAAGTCGACGCCATGGTCGCGACCATTTTGGCGGGCGATTACGATGCTGTCGCCATTGGCTTGATGCATTCTTATGCGAATAACACCCACGAGCTGCAGATGGCTGATGCTTTGCGCGCCGCCGCACCGGATTTGTCGATCTCGGTGTCGTCCGTCATTTCGCCGCAAATGCGTGAGTTGCCCCGCTTTAATACGGTCATTGCGAATGCGTATGTGCAGCCGCAGGTGGCCCGCTATCTTGGCCGGTTGATTGACCGGCTGTGCGATGTGGGTGTGACTGGCCCAGTCTTTATGATGCATTCGGGTGGCGGGCTGATATCGGTTGAAACAGCGGTGGATCAGCCGGTGCGTCTGTTGGAATCTGGCCCTGCGGGCGGTGCAATCTACGCTGCTGATTTCGCCCGTGCCCAAGGTATCGATCAAGCGCTATCGTTTGATATGGGTGGCACCACTGCCAAGATTTGCTTAATCGAAGGTGGCCGCCCGAAAACTGCCAACACATTTGAGGTTGCGCGCACCTACCGGTTCAAAAAGGGCTCTGGCATGACCGTTTCGACGCCTGTGGTCGAGATGGTCGAGATCGGCGCAGGTGGCGGGTCCATCGCGTCAATCGATAGTTTGGGTCGGATCCAAGTTGGCCCTCAATCCGCCGGATCAGAGCCGGGGCCTGCGTGCTATGGTCAAGGCGGTACGGCCCCCACGGTCACAGACGCCAACCTGCTGCTTGGCCGCTTGGACCCCGACAATTTTGCAGGCGGGACAATTCCACTGGTGCTGGCCGCCGCAACCGATGCCGTTGCGACTGCTTTGGCATCCCCATTAAAGGCGACGACAGACGAAGCCGCCTTTGGTGTAACCGAAATGGTTGATGAAAACATGGCCAATGCAGCTCGCGTTCATACTGTTGAAAATGGCCGCGATATTGAACGATTTACGATGATTGCCTTTGGTGGCGGTGCGCCGCTCCATGCCTGCCGATTGGGTGAAAAGCTTGGAATCAAAGATATTGTCATTCCCCCCGGTGCTGGCGTCGGCTCGGCAATTGGATTTCTTAAGGCACCGTTTAGTTATGAGGCGACCAAGGGGTTGTTTCAGCGGCTGTCGGATTTTGATGCGACGGCGATTAACGCGGCCTTGCTAGCATTGCGCGCCGAGGCCACGGCATTTGTTGCCGCAGGCGCAGACGCTGCCCCGACATCGACGCGGCTGACCGCCTATATGCGGTATTCGGGTCAGGGCTGGGAAATTCCTGTGCCGCTGGAATTTGCGACATTCACCGATACGGATGCCGCGATGATCCTGGCTGCGTTTGAAGAAAACTACCGGACATTATTTGGTCGCACGATTGACGGGCTCGGCGTCGAAATCACCAATTGGTCGCTTGTTGTGGCCTCCGATGTGCCGCCGCCTGCGCCCGTGACCCGCCGCACGGGTGGCACTTTGATCGCGGCTGACCGGACCCGTCAATTCTTTGATGCCGGACTGCGCAATATGGTTGAGGCATCCGAGGTAACCCGCGCGGCCATGACCACTGGCCGGATGATTGATGGCCCCGCAGTCATTGTCGAAGATGAGACCACGACGATCGTCACATCCGCCTACCGCGCGATTGGCCAAGATGATGGCAGCCTGCTTTTGACCCGAAAGGAGGGCGCAGCATGACCGTGTCCACAATCGACTATCAGATCATGTGGAACCGCTTGATCGCCGTTGTTGAAGAACAGGCAACCACCTTGATCCGCACCGCGTTTTCAACGTCAGTGCGTGAAGCAGGCGATTTATCCGCAGGCTTGTTTGATGCACGCGGGCGCATGATCGCGCAGGCGGTCACGGGAACACCCGGCCACGTGAACGCGATGGCCGAAAGCGTGTCCCATTTTATGCGCGAAATTGGCCCTGATAATATATTTGCGGAAGATGTTTACATCACCAATGACCCTTGGATGGGCACAGGACATTTGCACGATATCACCGTTGTGTCGCCTTCATTTCGCGCAGGAAAGCTGATCGGGTTTTTCGCTTGTACGGCGCATGTGGTTGATATTGGCGGGCGCGGCTTTGGCCCTGATGCATCCGAAGTCTTTGAAGAGGGTCTTTTGATCCCGATTATGAAGTTAGCGACCCGTGGCGAAGTGTCGAAAGACCTTATTGGTATGGTCCGCGCCAATGTGCGTGAACCCGTGCAAGTCGTGGGCGATATGTATTCTCTAGCGGCCTGTAATGCGGCGGGTGATCGCCGCTTACACACCATGATGACTGAGTTTTCGATTGCTGATCTGGCGGGCCTGTCGGATTTCATTATCGACACCAGTCGGGCGGCGACCCATGCGGCGATTGCCGGTGTGCCGGATGGCAGCTACGCCAATCAGATGACGGTCGACGGCTATGATGCACCTGTGCTCATGGCGGTCACGCTTGATGTTGCTGGTGACCGGATCAAGGCGGATTTTGCCGGCACGTCCGGCATGAGCCCGTTCGGGGTGAACGTCCCAGAGGTCTATACGCGCGCCTACGCCTGCTACGGCCTGAAATGCGCAATCGCGCCAGAGGTTCCCAACAACACCGGTTCGTTGGAACCGTTCGAGATTACGGCCCCTGACGGATGCATTTTGGCCGCTCGCCGGCCAGCACCCGTATCGGTGCGCCATGTCTTGGGGCATTTGATACCGGACGTGGTGTTTGGCGCGCTGCATCAGGCGATGCCTGAAACTGTGCCTGCGGAAGGATCCAGTGCGCTGTGGAATGTGCAAATATCAGGGCGCCCTTGTGATCCTGACAGCGGATTGCCAAGCGCCGAAGTGCTGACGTTTAATTCCGGCGGCACTGGTGCGCGGCCTAACTTTGATGGCTTGTCCGCGACTGCGTTTCCGTCTGGTGTATCCACCATGAGCGTGGAGGCCACGGAACACGTCGGCCCCGTGACAATCTGGCGCAAAGAGCTGCGTGCAGGGTCCGGCGGAGCCGGTGCGACGCGTGGCGGGTTTGGACAGATCATCGAAATTGAACCGCGTGCTGGCTATGATTTCTATTTCAACGCTATGTTTGACCGCGTTGATCACCCTGCACGAGGCCGCGACGGCGGTGGCGACGGTGAAGCGGGACGGGTCGAGCTGGCGGACGGCACGAAACTGCGCAGCAAGGGCCGTCAATTAGTCAAGTCCGGACAACGCCTGCGTCTTAGTTTGCCCGGTGGCGGCGGTTACGGTGACCCCGCAAAACGCGCGCCTGCGCTTGTGGCCGCGGACTTAGCCGCTGGCCTAATTAACCCACAAGATGCCAAATCCGATTATGGCTACGGCGCTGACGATGACTAAGGTGATCGTTGTTGTTGGCGCGGGCATCGTTGGTGTGTCAACCGCGATTTGGTTGCGGCGTGCAGGGCATGATGTAACGCTGATCGATAAGGGCGCGCCGGGTATGGGCGCGTCTTATGGCAATGCGGGATTACTGGCGCAATGGGCCGTTGTACCTGTCACGACGCCAAAGCTATGGCGTGATGCACCGCGCTATTTGATGGACCGCAACAGTCCGCTTTTTGTGAAATGGGGCCATGTGCCGCGCATGTTGCCGTGGCTGGCGCAATATATGCGCAACGCGACTGACAAGCGGACACGCCGGATCGTCAACTCACTTAGCCCGCTATTGCTCGATGCCGTCGATCAGCACAGATCGTTGATCCAAGGTACACCTGTCGAAAACTGGGTCCGCGACAGCAAGATGACCTTTGTTTACCGCGACAGAACCGGCTTTGACGCTGATGCCTATGGCTGGCATCTAAAGGCGCATGTGGGCCTGACGCCGACTGTCATCACTGGCCAAGCGGTGCAAGAAATTGAACCGATCCTCAGTGCCGATCATCAATGTATCGCGGTACTAGAAGGGCAGGGCCATGTCACTGATCCCGGCCAGTATGTCGCGTCGCTGGCGCTGTATTTTGAGACGCTTGGCGGTCGGGTTGTGCGTGCTGAGGTCCAAGATTTGCAAAAAGGACCGGATGGGCAGATCACTTGTGTTGAGACGGATCAGGATCGTTTTGACTGCGACGCGGCTGTGATTACGGCGGGCATTTGGTCCAAGGAATTGACCCGCAAACTGGGACTGCGCATCCCGCTAGAGGCCGAGCGCGGCTATCATGTGATCTTTGAAAACCCGACCCAAACACCGCGCAATCCGATGATGATGGTTGATGGCAAATTTGGTGTTAACGCGATGGATATGGGCCTGCGCTGTGCGGGGACTGTGGAGTTGGGTGATCATCATGCAGGGCCAAGTACCGCCCCGTTTGCACTGCTGAAAAAGCATGCGACAGCCGCGTTTCCGCATATGACATTTAGTGGCACGCAGGAATGGATGGGTTTTCGTCCCTCGACGCCGGATAGTCTGCCGTTAATTGGCGAGCTTGGCTCGAGCGGGGTTTTTGTGGGCTTTGGCCATCAGCATATCGGGCTAACTGCGGGGCCGAAAACCGGACGTATACTGGCGCAAATAATTGGCGGACAGCATTCCAATTTGGACCTGTCCGCCTTTGATCCAGCCCGTTTTAGCCGCTGATCAATCGCCGTCGGCAACACCGGCTTGGCGGCTCTTTGCACGGCGTGTGCGATAGCTTGGCAGCACGATGAGGATCGCCGCTATGATTAACAAGCCCATGGTCATCGGGCGTTCCCAGACAAATCCGATGCCATCATAGAGCTGCATTGACCGCGAGAAGTTGTCTTCCAACATGCCGCCCAAGATGAACCCAATAAGCAGTGGTGCCAGTGGGTAATCCGCGAACTTTAGCGCTGTTGCACAGATGCCAAAACCGACAAGGATCAACAGTTCTGTGGCGTTGTTTTGCCCGATGTAGGCCCCCATCAGGGTGAAGAATAAAATGAACGGAATCAGATAGTTGCGCGGCACCATGAGTACTTTAGCGATGTAAGGGATCAGCGGCAGGTTCAGGACTAGAAGCACCAGATTGCCAATGTACATCGAGATGATTACGGCCCAGAAAATCTGTGGCTCATCGATCATCAGGCGTGGCCCAGGTGTAACGTTCAGCGCGATCAATGCGCCGAGCAAAATCGCCGTTGTGCCAGAGCCTGGAATGCCGAGCGTCAACAGCGGCACAAACGATCCGGTGCAGGCAGCGTTGTTGGCTGTTTCAGGGGCCGCCAGTCCTTTGATCGATCCTTTGCCGAACAGTTCTTGTTCTTCTTTCGTCGCGATGTTGCGTTCAACTGCGTAGCCCAAGAAACTGGCAATCGTCGCACCTGCACCGGGTAGGACGCCGATGAAGAAACCCTGTAGCGATTGCCGTCCAATAACGGGTGCAATGGCCCATGCCTCGGCGCGGGTGATGCGCATATCTTTGATATCGCCTGATCCGCTGTCCTTCATTTCGCGTGGTTTGAGCACCAAAAACAGCGCCTCTGGCAGGGCGAACATCGCCATGGCCAACGTGATAAAACCAAACCCTGATTGTAGGTCCATAATGCCCATTGTGAACCGCGGCAGATTGAACAACGCGCCTTCGCCGACGGTGGCCATGATCAAGCCAAGTGTGGTCATCATGATTGCTTTGGCTACTTGGCCGGTGCCTGCGAATGCGGCGATGGCTGACAGCCCGACGACCATCAATGCGAAATATTCCGCCGAATGGAACAGCAATGCGACCGATGAAAGCATTGGCGCAAAGATCATCAGCAGGATCGCGCCAATGGTGCCGCCGCAGAAACTGGCGATGGCCGCAATGGTCAGCGCCTTGCCGGCTTTGCCTTGTTGGGTCATCGGGTAGCCGTCAAAACTGGTGGCGACGGTGCCTGCGACACCGGGCGCATTAAGAAGGATCGACGATGTAGAGCCGCCAAAGATCGCGCCGTAATACACGCCAGCAAGCAAGATAAGCGCCGCAGATGGGTCGCCCATCGAGATTGCGATTGGGATCATGATCGCAATGATCGACATTGGCCCAAGCCCCGGCAACATGCCGATAAATGTGCCGATCAAGCATCCGCCGATCACAACAAGGATCATCTTAAGTGACAGGGCCGTTTGCAGGCCAATAAGCATTCCTTCAAGCATCGATCAGCCCCCCAATCCAAGTAAAAAGCCCGGCAGAGGGCGCATGTAAATTTCCAGAACTTGTGACACCAAATACCAGACCGAGAACGCGGCGATCACCCCGACGGGGATCATCACATGCCATTTGCGCTCGCCCAAAATGAACGCGCCGATGATCAGGAAACCCGATGTCGCGACCAAGAACCCAAAGGGGCGCAAAGTCAGCGCGTAGATGACCATAAGGGCGAGCAGCGCAATCGCTTGACCAAGCTTATATTCATGCAAGCGGCGGTAATCGATGTCGCCGACTTTGACTTCTGATTTTTCTAGGCCAAACAGGGTGATAAATGCGGCACCTGCACCCAACACGGACAAAGCCTTGGGGAATGTGCTGGGCCAAATTGGGTTACGCTGCATAAACGGCGCGAGGCCCTCATCCATCGTGAACCAAGCGGCATAGCCATAGGCCAAACAGATACCGAGCAAAATTAGTGCGATCCAACGATCAAGGGCCATGACCCATCCCCCCAAGAGTTTATGAAATGGGGCAGCGCAATTTCCCGCGCTGCCCCGTCGTGAAACTCTTGGTCTTTACAGGAAACCGAGCTTTTTCATCAGATCGCCAATCACAGTTTCTTGGGCTTCCAAGAATGTGCGGAAATCATCGCCGGAGTTGTGGATGTTGACCCAGCCGTTACGGGCGCGGACAGTTTCCCACTCTGGTGTGTCGTACATCTGCTCGAGCGCTGCCTGATACTGTGCGGTCTTTTCAGCCGACAGACCTGGTGCACCAAAGAAGCCACGCCAATTCACAAACTCAATGTCGATGCCTTGCTCGTTCATCGTCATCGCATCAGGCGCTGCTGCGATCCGCTCTGGTGATGTCACACCGATGATTTTGACTTCACCTGCATTTGCCAGATCAACGGCTTCAGAGAAACCGGTCGACAGGGCTGCGATTTCACCCGACAGCAGGGCTGCCATAGCTTTGCCGCCAGCATCGTATGGAATGTATTTTACGTCCAGCGCGTCTTTGCCGGCTGCTTCCATTGTCATGGCTGCAACAAGGTGGTCCATGCCGCCCGGAACAGAACCGCCGCCGATGGCAGTCGCAGATGCGTCAGCGTCGTAGGCTGCGACCAGATCAGCCATTGAATTCAGCGGGCTGTCTTTGCCAACAACGATGGCTGCATAGTCACCGATTGTGCCCGCGACCAATGTCAGGTCACGGAAGCTTTGTGGAAACACGCCAGTCAAAGACCGGATCACGATTGGGGTCGAGTTGACCATCAACGTGCCTTCGTTGCTTTCTGCGTTCTCGATCATGTACGCAATCGCAACACCGCCGCCACCGCCGGACATGTTTTCATAAGATGCGGACCCAACGAGGCCTGCGTTTGTCAGGGCCTCGCCTGTGCCACGAGCAGTTCCGTCCCAGCCGCCGCCAGCGCCGCCCGGAATGATAAAGTGGATGCTGTCCACGACTTGATGCCCATCAGCAAATGCCGCTGGTGCACCCAAAGTCATTGCAGCCATTGCTGCGCCCATTAAGGCACGGCGGCCCAGTTTCAAAGTTGTCATTGTAATTCCTCCCATTTGACAACCGCCCGCAGTGCGGGTCAGTTGGCATTAAGCAATCACGGCAACCTGACATAAACCTGTCATGCGCAAAATTAGGCACGCCCTTCATGAAATTCCTGCTGATCGAAGATAATTATGATCTGGCTCAAGCCATCTGCGCGCGGATGCAGTTGGACGGGCATGTCATTGATCATGCTGGCACAATTGCTGATGCGATTGCGTTTTCAGACAGTGGTGAATACGATCTTATCTTGCTTGATGTCATGCTGCCAGATGGGGACGGGCGCGACTTTCTACGCAGGCACCGCGCAGGCAAAGGTGTGACCCCAATCATTGTTTTGACCGCCCGCAGTCAGGTGTCGGATAGAATCAGCCTGCTGGATTTGGGCGCAGACGACTATGTGACCAAACCTTTTGACCATGCCGAGCTTGAGGCGCGCTGCCGTGCTGTTTTGCGCCGCAAGGCTGGAACTGTGCAGACGGTGGTCCGGATGGGCGACGTTGCATTTGATCCGGTTGCGGGAGTGCTGACGGTTGGCAAAAATCCGGTCAGCCTGCGTAACAAAGAACTGCGTCTGCTCGAGGTTTTGTTCAACGCGCCGGGCCAGATTTTCCCAAAACAAAAGCTGGTGGACCGGCTGTTTTCATACGACGACGATGTGTCCGAAAACGCTATCGAGGTTTATATCGGCCGTTTGCGCAAGCACCTTGAAGGGTCGCAGTTGCAGATTTCGACGCACCGCGGTCTTGGCTACAGGTTAGATCATGACTGAGGCTGTGCGGGTCTCTGGGTCGTTGCGCAACCGTTTAGCGACGACGCTTATTGGCGGTGCGGCGGTGCTCGCGATCTTGTTGTTTTTCGTGGTGCGCAGCTACGCAGCCCAGATTGCGCAACAAGGCCAAGACAGCATTTTGGGCGCATCGGTCACGTCGATTTTGGATGCAGCCAGCGTGCGCGACGGGCGGATCGAAGTCGATTTCCCCTATGCATCATTTTCGATGCTCGGCACGGATTCTGACGACCGGATTTTTTATGCGATCTATCAAGATGATCAACTTTTATCGGGCTATGACGGGTTGCCTGCCGTGGACCCAAACGTTGGAGGCGACAGCAGTTACCGCACAGCTGAATTTCAAGGCACCCCCGTCCGGCTTGCCGCGGCAACACGCATGTTAATCGGTGCGGATCTGCGCACGCAATTGACCGTTTCAGTGGCGCAAACCCAAGACAGCCTGTCAGGAACGTTGAACCGGATCTCGCGCAATGTGGCAATCTTTGGGACGGGATTTTTCCTATTGGTGGTGTTGCTCGCATTCTGGGCAACGTCAGCGGCGATCGGTCCTTTGGCGCGTTTGACCACATCGGTGGCGCGGCGCGGTCCGCAAGATTTACGCCCTGTTGTCAGTCCAGTTCCGTCAGAAATGGTGCCACTTGTGACATCGCTGAACAGCCTTATGGCGCGGCTCGATCAGTCGCTTGGCCGCAGCGAGGATTTCATCGCAGAAGCAGCCCACCGCGTACGTACACCGTTGGCGACCGTACGGTCCCACGCCGAGGCCACATTGCAACGTGTTGACCGCGAGGAAAACCGCCAAGCGATGCGCGCCATGATCCGTGCGATTGACGAAAGCAGCCGTGCGGCGGGCCAGTTGCTTGATCATGCGATGATTACGTTCCGCGCCGACCATCTTGATCGCCAAGACCTTGATCTGGTGGATCTCGTGCAAGACCTCGCGGTGCGGCTGGGGCCGATCGCTGACATGCGCGATGTGGACTTGCAGGTAGATGCGCCTGTCGCGGTGCCGATTACAGGGGACGCGATTTTGCTGCAAAATGCGATACGTAATATCGTCGACAATGCGCTGAAATACGCGCCCCGCGAAAGCGTCATACATATTGACGTGACCACATCGCCAAGCCCGCGTGTGACCGTGCGCGACGAAGGGCCGGGGTTTCCCGAGACTGAAATTGCGGGCCTGTCGGATCGATTTGCGCGTGGCAGTAACGCCGATGGGATCATCGGATCAGGGCTTGGCCTGACGATTGCCCAAGACGTGGCGGCGGCACATGGCGGTGCGCTCACGCTTGGCAACCACCCAAAGGGGGGCGCATGCGTTATATTTTCGTTCTAATCGCGGCGCTTTGGGCGCAAATGGCGATCGCCCAAGATTGGGAAGATCAGCGTCTGTTTGGCGATGCTCAGGCAGTGCAAACCTTGCGCATATTGTCCAACACGGACACGCGGTTTTTTGCGCCGATCATCGATAGCTTTTTGGCGGCGCGCCCTGATGTTGCAGTGACGTATCTGGTGACGGGGTCAGCCGATCTTTATGATGTGTTTCGCGCGGACCCAGCGGATTTTGACATCGTGATATCAAGCGCGATGGATTTGCAATTCAAATTGGCCAATGACGGCTTTGCCTTGGCAGTAGAAGGAACCGATCATCCAACATGGGCGCAGTGGCGACATAGTTTGTTCGCTTTCAGTACCGAACCCGCTGCAATCGCGGTAAACCGTGCGGCCTTTGATAGGGTGCCGCTTCCTGCATCCCGCCAAGAGCTGATCCAAGCCCTGCGCGCCCGCCCCGAAGTATTTCGTGGCCGTATCGGGACCTATGATGTGCGCCAATCCGGACTGGGGTATCTGTTTGCCACACAAGACGCGCGGGCATCCGAGACATATTGGCGCCTGACAGAAGTCATGGGTGCACTAGATGCACAACTATACTGTTGTTCGGGGGCGATGATTGACGACTTGGTCAGCGGTAAAATTGCCGTCGCATACAACGTGTTGGGCAGCTATGCGTCGGCGCGCACAGATGCGGCAGCTCAGATCGAAGTAATCTTGCCATCAGATTTCCCGACGACAATGATGCGCAGTGCGTTTGTGTCTCGCGATACCGATCAGCCTGATCTGGGCCGCGCATTTATCCATCACCTGACGGATCTGCAATCTGATCCGGTGCGCGCCGCGACATTCCCACTGCCTGCATTAGATCAAAGCGGCCAACCCGCTATCACGCTTGACCCCGCGCTGATGACCTATTTGGACAGGCTAAAGCGGCGCACATTTTTGCAAGAATGGGAAAGTGCGATCATTCAGTAGGGCCCCCATTGTGTTTTGTGCCAATTCTTGAACAACTGCTCGCAACAATTGTTTCAAAGGAGGTCAGCATGACCAAAATCGCATTTCTTGGCTTGGGTGTAATGGGCTATCCGATGGCAGGTCACCTGCAGGGGGCTGGCCACGACGTCACCGTCTATAACCGGACAGCCAGCAAGGCCGATGCTTGGGTTGTGCAGCATGGCGGCGCATCAGCGCCAACGCCGCGCGAGGCCGCAATCGGCGCAGAGCTGGTGATGGCGTGTGTCGGCAATGACGACGATCTGCGCGGCGTTTGCCTTGGGCCGGATGGGGCGTTTGGCGGCATGCAGGCTGGCAGTATCTTTGTTGATCACACGACCGTATCTGCGGCTGTTACCCGTGCGCTTTATGATGCGGCAGCTGTGCGCGATGTGTCGTTTGTCGATGCGCCGATTTCTGGCGGCCAAGCGGGCGCAGAAAATGCACAGCTTTCGGTGATGTGTGGCGGAGATCAAGCCGCCTACGATCGGGCCGAGACGTTGATTGACGTCTATTCCAAGCTTTGCCGCCGGATCGGTGACAGCGGCGCGGGGCAGATGACCAAGATGTGCAATCAAATTGCCATTGCTGGACTGGTACAAGGTCTGTCAGAGGCGCTGCACTTTGCCAATAAAGCCGGTCTTGACGGGGCTTCGGTGGTTGAGGTTATTAGCCAAGGGGCTGCGGGCAGCTGGCAGATGGCGAACCGGTATCAAACCATGCTGGCTGACGAATTTGAACACGGGTTTGCAGTGGATTGGATGCGAAAAGACTTGGGTATATGCTTGGATGCCGCCGATGAAAATGGCGCGAGCTTGCCGGTTACCGCGCTCGTTGATCAATTTTATAAGGACGTTCAAAAGATGGGTGGCAGTCGCTGGGATACGTCGTCGCTGTTCAAGCGGCTTCAATCGATGGGCTAAACCAACGTTGCGATATGACGCAGGGCGAATGCATAGCCCTGCGTCCCACAGCCTGCGATGACTGCATTGGCACGGGCGGATACGAACGAATGGTGGCGGAACTCTTCGCGGGCGTGAATATTGGTGATATGCACCTCGATTACCGCACCATCAAACGCGTTCAGCGCGTCCAAGATCGCGATGGATGTATGTGAATACGCACCAGGATTGATCACAATGCCAACGCAGGTTTCGCGGGCGCCGTGGATCATATCGACCAATGTGCCTTCGGAATTTGACTGATCCATCTGAATAGTCAGGCCAAGCTCGGTGGCGATGCCAGTGAGCTTGGCTTGCACTTCTGCCAATGTTTCGGACCCATATTTCGCTGGTTCGCGTTTGCCCAAAAGGTTGAGGTTAGGCCCGTTCAGGACAAGGATGTTCTTGGTCATTGGATCGTCCATCGCTGCAAGTTCGCCGTCTTTCTAGGCCCCATTACCCTGTTGCAGCAATGGGGGGCACAAAAATTAGCTGCGGGTGTAACTTGGCAGTTGCATCAACGCTGCGCGCAATGCATCGCCCCAACTTTCGGATATCTCTTGGAAATACGCATCGTCGGCCTCTATGCGGGGCTGATTGGACACGGTATAGCTGTCGGTTTCATAAAGTTGCAGATCAAGCGGCATGCCCACAGACAGGTTCGCTTTGATCGTGCTGTCAAACGACACCATCAGCAATTTAATGGTATCTTCAAACGACATATCGGGGTCATAGGCGCGGACCAAAATCGGTTTGCCGTATTTCGCTTCACCGATCTGAAAGAACGGAGAGTCGTCAGTGATCTCGATGAAATTTCCCTCGGGGTAGATCATAAACAGCGTCGGCTGGCCGCCCTTGATTTGTCCGCCAACAATTACTGATGCGCGAAACTTAGATCCAGCGGTCGGGTGATCTGGGCTGCTGGTCTCGATCACATCTTTCAGGGTTGCGCCAACAAGGCGGGCGACTTGAAACATGGTCGGCAGCTCTAAGATCGTCGGATTGCGGTCTGGCGTGCTAATGGACCGTTCTTCAAGCAAGCTGATCAGCGATTGCGTCGTAGCCAAATTGCCCGCCGTCATCAGCGTAATCACACGTTCGCCGGGCACATTAAACGTGAACATCTTGGTCGTGATCGAGAAATTATCGACGCCTGCGTTGGTCCGTGTATCGGACATGAAAACAAGGCCGCTATTCAGACGAAGGCCGACGCAATAGGTCATTAAGGAAATCCGGTTGTTGGGACGCTAATCGCCTAGTTATTGCTGAATCTGCACAGACACAATCATCGATTCTGCCGCATTACCCAGACGGACGCCGGTAATCGGCGCCGCATCTCGAGAATCGCGCCCAATTGCGATGCGCACATAGCGTTCATCGGGGCAAATACCGTTGGACACATCAAACCCGACCCAGCCAAGCCCGTCGAGATGCGCCTCCGCCCATGCGTGGCTCGCATCTTGGTCAACGCGGTCGTTCATCATGAGATAGCCACTGACATAACGTGTCGGGATACCCGCATGTCGAGCAGCTGCGATGAAAATCTGCGCGTGATCCTGACAGACACCGCCGCCCGCGCGCAATGCGTCCTCGGCTGGGGTGGTGGCATATGTATCGGCCTGACCGTAAGGCACCGACGTCGCGATGGTTTTTGAAAGGGCATGAAGCCCGCTGAGGGTATCGCTCGCATTACCCAACGTTTTCGCTAGTTTCTGAATGCCTTTGCCGGCCGTTGTCCGCGGTGTGTCTTGTTTGAAATGCCAAAGCGGCGCTGTGCCATAAACCTTACCAAATACGCCGTCAGAACAGTGGGTTTCTACCTCGCCAGTTACAGTCACCGCGACCTGAGTGGTGCCTGCGGTTGCTTGGATCAGCGTGGTTTCATTGGCGTAATGATCTTTGAACGTCAGTTCTGGCGCGCCACCATCAATGGCGATGCCCCAACTTAAAACGGTCTGATGGGCTGAGGTGACAGGCGTTAGCCGTGCCTGCTGCAAACCGTAACTGACAGGCGCGTCATAGCTATATTGGGTCGTGTGGGTGATTTTAAGTTTCATAACCTCTGCCGCCTATCCATTGAACCGGTAATCGGCTTCGATTTGTTGCCCAAGCGCGTTGTTTTGATTGATAAAATCAGTGATGAATTGGTGCAGGCCCGCGTCAAACACCATGGCAATCGACAGGGTGCGGAACGTGTTGCGCTGTGCTTCGATCAGGTCATGACACGGGTGTGTTTGATTATAATCCTTGGCCAAAAACCCAAGGCTGTCCTCAATAATTCGGCTGCAAAACGACAGTGACCGCGGAAACCGCGAATCGAGTATCAGGAAATCTGCGATGTTCGCTGACGTCATGTCGTCTTCGTTCAGCCAGCGGAATGACCGATGCGCAGACACCGACCGCAGAATGGTTTCCCATTGCACGTTATCCAAGGCCGAGCCGACAAATTGGGCCGACGGCAGCAGCGTGTAGTATTTCACATCGATGATCCGCGCGGTGTTATCTGCGCGTTCCAATGCGGTGCCGATTTGGGCAAAATCATATGTATCTGTGCGCAGCATTGTGCCGTGCATCGCGCCGCGTACCAGCGCGCTTTGACGGCGGATGTTGCCCAACACTGTTGGCAAATCGGTCTCTTTGACTGGCCGCTTTAACGTATCACGCAGGACCATCCAGTTTTCATTAACGGCCTCCCAAACTTCGGTGGTAAGCGCTGTGCGAACCATGCGCGCGTTGGTACGGGCCTTTTCTGCCGACGACATGACGCTGGACGGGTTGGCAGGGTCACGCAGCAAGAAATCAACCACGTTCACAGCCGTATAGCTGTCATATTTGGCGTCATAGTTCGATCGAACGCCCGCCGTGGTCACGACAGATTTCCATTCGGACGCCGTGTCATTGGACCGCGTTAGCGCAATGCGAAATCCGGCCTCGATTAATCTGGCGGTATTTTCTGAGCGTTCAAGAAAGCGGAACATCCAGTAAAGGCCGCCTGCGGTTTTTCCGAGCATCGCCTAATCCTCCAAAACCCAAGTGTCTTTTGTGCCGCCGCCTTGGCTTGAATTGACCACAAGCGACCCATCTTTTAACGCGACCCGGGTCAAACCACCCGGCGTGATGTCCATGCCCTTGGGCGATAACAACACAAAGGGCCGCAAATCTACGTGGCGCGGCGCAAGCCCCTTTTTCGCGAAAATCGGCACGGTGGACAGGGATAATGTCGGTTGTGCGATGTAGTTGCTTGGGTTTTTGCGCAGTTTTGCGGCGAAATTGGTGATCTCGTTTTTGCTCGCGGCGGGGCCTACAAGCATGCCGTAACCACCAGAGCCGTGCACCTCTTTGACGACAAGTTCCTCGAGGTTTTCCAACACGTATTTCAACGAGTCTGCCTCGGAACAACGGAACGTTTGCACGTTCTTTAGAAGGGCCTTTTCGCCGGTATAAAACTCAACGATTTCAGGCATATAGGAATAGATCGCCTTATCATCCGCGATCCCTGTTCCAGGGGCATTTGCGATGGTAATATTGCCCGCGCGATACACGTCCATGATGCCCGGCACTCCAAGCATGGAATCCGGATTAAAGCTTAGCGGATCAAGGTAGTCATCGTCGACGCGGCGGTACAGCACATCGATGGTTTTATAGCCGCGTGTCGTGCGCATTTTAATGCGGCCATCCATGACGCGCAGGTCGTGGCCTTCGACAAGTTCAACGCCCATCTGGTCGGCCAGAAATGAATGTTCAAAATACGCAGAGTTGTGGATGCCGGGCGTCAGGATCGCCACGGTCGGGCGGCCATCGCAATTGGCGGGCGCGGATGCCTCTAGCGATTGGCGCAGGTTTTTAGGGTAGTTGCTGACCGGTTTCACCTTGTTTTGGCTAAACAGTTCGGGGAACATTTGCAGCATGGTTTCGCGATTTTCCAACATATACGACACGCCAGAGGGGGTGCGCGCGTTGTCTTCGAGCACAAAGAAATCGTCTTCGCCTGTGCGCACAATGTCGGTGCCGACGATGTGGGTGTAGACGCTTCCGGGCGGGGTAAAAC
>CAJXTP010000028.1 GCA_913061335.1 uncultured Loktanella sp. | reverse complement strand
ATCGCCCAAAGCAATGCCAGCCCAGCCAAACGAAAAAGCGCGCCCAAAATCCGGGCGCGCTTCGTTGGTTTTTGCCTATTACCTGCCACGCGCTTAGTAGCGGTAGTGCTCTGGCTTAAACGGGCCATCGACGGAAACGCCAATATAATCAGCCTGTTCTGTGTTCAGCTTGGACAGCTTTACGCCAATACGGTCAAGGTGCAGACGCGCGACTTTTTCGTCCAAATGCTTGGGCAGAATGTAAACGCCAGGCTGATATTCGTCGCCCTTCATCCACAATTCCATTTGCGCCAACACCTGATTGGTGAACGACGCGGACATCACAAACGATGGGTGGCCAGTTGCGTTGCCAAGGTTCAATAGACGGCCCTCGGACAGCAAGATCAAGCGGCTGCCAGATGGCATTTCGATCATGTCGACTTGTTCTTTGATGTTCGTCCACTTGTGGTTCTTTAGGGACGCGACCTGAATTTCGTTATCAAAGTGGCCAATGTTCCCGACAATCGCCATGTCTTTCATCTTGCGCATATGCTCGATGCGAATGACGTCTTTGTTGCCAGTTGTGGTGATGAAAATATCAGCGGTTTCCACGACGTCCTCTAACAACACGACCTCGAAACCGTCCATCGCAGCCTGCAACGCGCAGATTGGATCAACCTCAGTGACCTTCACGCGGGCACCAGCACCAGACAAAGACGCGGACGAGCCTTTGCCAACATCGCCGTAACCACATACGACAGCAACCTTACCGGCCATCATCGTGTCAGTCGCGCGGCGGATGCCGTCAACGAGGGATTCCTTACAGCCGTATTTGTTGTCGAATTTCGACTTGGTCACGCTGTCATTCACGTTGATCGCAGGGAACGGCAGTTGGCCGTTTTTATGCAGATCGTACAGACGGTGCACGCCAGTAGTTGTTTCCTCGGACACACCCAAAATCGCCGCCTTGGTTTTCGCAAACCAACCCGGTGTCTCGGCGATACGTTTCTTAATCTGAACCTTGATCGCTTCTTCTTCTTCAGATGTTGGCACAGCCAGCACATCTTCGCCAGCTTCCATACGGGCACCCAAAAGGATGTACAGCGTCGCATCGCCACCATCATCAAGGATCAAGTTTGCGCCTTCGGGGAACATGAACGAGCGATCCAAGTAATCCCAATGCTCGGTCAGCGACTGACCCTTGATCGCAAACACGGGCACACCAGATTCAGCAATTGCAGCAGCGGCATGGTCTTGGGTCGAGAAAATATTGCAAGACGCCCAGCGCACGTCAGCACCAAGCGCAACAAGCGTTTCAATCAGAACCGCCGTCTGGATCGTCATATGCAGCGATCCAACGATACGTGACCCAGCCAGCGGCTTAGCCTCACCGAACTCCGTGCGAAGCGACATCAGCCCCGGCATTTCGGTTTCCGCGATATCGAGCTCCTTGCGGCCAAAGCCTGCCAATGCGATATCTTTTACAATATAATCCGTTGCCATCTGGCACATCCTTTTTCATCTGGTTGTCGGGGCATTTAGCACCGCAACCCCCCCACGACAATGGTCACGAGGTCACATATGAAACAGCCGCGCGCATGGCAGCGTATGTTATCGGGTCGCAGGCTTGATCTGCTGGACCCGACGCCAATGGATATTGAAGTCGAAGACATCGCGCATGGCCTTGCATTTGTGGCGCGCTGGAACGGGCAGACGATTGGGGACTACGCCTATTCCGTGGCTGAACATTCGCTTTTGGTGACCGATATTTTCACCGCACAGAACCCATCAGCGCCAATCAAATGGCAGCTCGCGGCACTTCTGCACGACGCACCGGAATACGTGATTGGCGACATGATCAGCCCCGTAAAGGCCGCGGTTGGCCCTGATTACGGCGTGCTTGACGACCGCTTGATGGCCGCAATCCACATCCGGTTCGGCCTGCCCGCGCAATTGCCTGTCGCGATCAAGAAGCAAATCAAGAAGGCCGATAAGATTTCAGCGTGGCTTGAGGCCGTTCAAATCGCCGGATTTACGGCAGCCGAGGCTGATAAGTTCTTTGGAAAAATAGACCCTAACTTGGCAAACACGCTTGAAATTCGATTGCGCCCGCCTGTTGAGGTCCGTAATGATTTCACAGCCCGTCACGCGAACCTGATGGATAGATTATGATCAACACACGTATCCGCCCTGCTGTTTCTGGCGACGCACCACAAATGGCTTTGCTGTTGAACAGCATTATCGCTGCTGGCGGCACAACTGCACATCAGACACCGATGACCGCTGACGAGATGCGCGATCACTACATTGCGCCCAAAGGGGTGGTTAGTGTGCAAGTCGCGATCACAAACGGGCAGCTGTCAGGGTTTCAGTTTCTTGGTTGGCAAACAAACCCCGATGATCCGATGCCAGACGGTTGGGCGATCATCGCATCATTCGTCGCACTTGATCGAGGCCAGCTGGGGATTGGGCAAAAGCTGTGGTCTGCCACGCGTCGTGCTGCGATTGCGGCTGGCGTGCAAACTATTGATGCAACTATCAGGGCGGATAATGTCGGTGGGCTGAAATACTATGGCGGGCTCGGGTTCATGGATTACACCGAAATCCCAAATCTGCCGTTGTCAGATGGCACGCCAGTGACCCGCACTCGCAAGAAACTGTTGCTGTAAAACCTAACGCGGGCTTCGTTTTGCCAAGATGCGCTGCAATGTACGGCGGTGCATACTAAGACGGCGGGCGGTTTCGGATACATTCCTGTCGCACATCTCAAACACACGCTGAATGTGTTCCCAGCGTACGCGATCCGCGCTCATTGGGTTTTCTGGCGGAGGCGGCATCTCGCCCTCTTGCGCCAACAGCGCGTTCGTTATGTCAGTCGCGTCAGCAGGTTTTGCTAAATAGTCTGTGGCACCGATTTTAACCGCAGCAACCGCCGTGGCAATTGCGCCGTATCCTGTCAAAACCACGATCCGCGCGTCAGGACGGCGTTCGCGCAGCACTTCGACGACGTCCAGTCCATTGCCATCACCAAGCCGCAAATCACACACCGCATATGCAGGAGGGCGGGCCGTCGCAATCGCCTTACCAGCCGCAACAGATCCCGCAGTTTCAACCGAAAATCCGCGCTTTTCCATCGCTTTGGCAAGTCGCTTAAGAAATGCTTCGTCGTCGTCAAGCAACAACAAGGACGGATCATCCCCAAGTTTCAGATCAGTCATGTCCATCGCGCCAGAACTCCTGTTCGGTTACTCAACCAAGTAGCATGTGATCCAGCATGGTCAACTTATCACGTTGCCGCAGTAAAACATGCCACAGCATCGGCCACTTTTTCGGGGCTGTCAATTTGTCGGAAAAACTCAACGAATCCTTGGTCGGGGAATGTCAGATAAGTGAACGTTGAATGTTGCATCAGGTAATATTCAGGATCGTCATCGGCCTTGGAATAAAACGTGCGATACGTCTTGGATGCGGCGGCGACCTGTGCGTCTGATCCGGTCAGCCCGATCATATCTGGATGGAAGTTATCGGTGTAGTCACCCACGATTTCTGGTGTGTCGCGCGCTGGATCAATGGTGATGAACACAGACGCCACATCGACCCCTCGCTCGGTCAATATATCAACCACTGCGGCATTACGCGCGACATCAAGCGGACACACATCAGGGCAGAACGTATAGCCAAAATAGATCAGCGTCGGCTTGGTGATAATATCAGCGTCCGTCACCGTGCGTCCGGTTTCATCCACAAGCTCGAACGGCCCGCCAATTGTGGCACCACCGACAGCGCTGGCGCTACAATCAGCCATCGTCGGCGTGCGCAATTTGGTAATCGCAAACGTTCCTCCGATCAAAGCCACCACGGTTACAGTTGCTCCAATTGCAATGATTTTTGACATTTGAACCCTTTCCAATTGGCTGCATTGATGAACTATCTCACACGGCGTAACTATGGAACAGCTTGTCGCACTCAAGGATCCGTGATGTCCGGTACTGAATTCGAAATGTTTGAAGAACGACAGCGCAGCAATTGGGTGCGCCTACGGACACTTGTTACGCTTCGCTGGTTCGCTGTGCTTGGCCAGACTCTCGCGTTGATCGTCGCCGTGCGGATATTTGACCTGAAACTTGAAACTGGGCTGGCCGCCATGACCATCGGCGCGTCAATCATTGTGAACCTGTTCAGCGGCTTCATTTACCCCGAAAACAAACGGCTGAAGGAGCGGGAAGCATTCTTGATGCTGACGTTTGATATCGTCCAGCTTAGCGTCCTGTTATTTCTTACGGGCGGTCTGAACAATCCATTTGCGATGTTGCTGTTGGCGCCCGTGACAATCGCCGCGACCGTCCTTCACCTGGGCAGTACGGTTTTGTTGGGGACTGCCGCAATTATACTAACGTCCATCCTAAGCCAATTTAGCTTGCCTATTGTCACAGCGAACGGTGTTTCGCTGATGTTACCCGTTCTGTTTCAATTCGGGTTTTGGTTGGCACTGGTGATTGGGGTCGTGTTTTTGGGAATTTACGCCCGCCAAGTCACCACGGAAATGCACAACATGGGCGAGGCTTTGCTAGCAACACAGTTGGCATTATCGCGTGAGCAAAAGTTGACTGACTTAGGTGGCGTTGTTGCGGCGACGGCACATGAACTTGGCACACCTCTCGCGACAATTATGCTGGTCAGCGGCGAGTTGCGCGCCGAGGTCGCAGGTGATCCTGAACTGACAGAAGACGTTAATCTAATCCATGCCCAAGCCGCTCGTTGCCGCGAGATCCTATTGTCGATGGGACGCGCCGGTAAAGACGATCGCCAAATTCAGAACGGCCCAATTGAGGCATTGGTTCGTGAAGCCGCAGAGCCACATGCAGATCGCGGAAAATCGATTAACTATCATGTTGGCCCGGAGGATATCAGCGCCGGAAAACACCCCATCGTGCCGCGTCGCCCCGAGATCGTGCACGGCTTGCGCAATCTTATCCAAAACGCCGTCGACTTTTCCGAATCGTCCGTTGATGTGACAATCAGCTGGACAGAAACTGAATTGCGGGTGCAAATTTCTGACGATGGCGCAGGGTTCCCTGCATCGGTCATTGGTCGCATTGGTGACCCGTTTGTGCGCAGGCGTCGTACTGGTGCGGACACTAAAAAAAGGCCCGGTTATTCTGGTATGGGACTGGGACTATTTATCGCCAAAACCCTTTTGGAACGGTCAGGTGCCCGCATCCAATTCCGCAATGCAGCGCGTCATATTTATGGGCACGGCGGGGCCGTTATCGAAGTGATATGGCCACACTCTCCGCAGTCTGATGCGACAGGGGCTGCCCTAGGTGATAACGAACCGTTTCAAATTCATTAGCAAAGCTTAACCCGACATTAACCTTCATATTGGAATGTTCCTTTGGGACATAAATGGGCGGTCATAGACATGTCATTGGGAATTCTTGATCTAATTGCGGTCGCCATTACGGCTGCCGTTATCGCAACAGTGGGCATTGGCGTGTCCTATATTGCGTCTCGTCGACCCCAGCGGTTGCGGCGCGAAATCAGTCGTGACGACATCGCTTTTCTGCTTGATGGCGAAGAAATCATTGACTCAACGGGTGATGCGGCAGTGCTGCTTTCTCAGGCCGGAATTTCCGCACAGCATCGAGATTCGATTATTGCTGTGCTTGCACCGACATTTGGCGACCTGCGACAAACGCTTGACGAGTGTGGCATCGATCCAGTTGTTTTGACGGCCAATGATGGGTCCTCCAGTTGGTTAAACATCGTACGCGCGGGACATTCAGTTCGCATCAGCGTTGGACGACATTCTGACGCAAACATCGCCCAAATCAACGCTTTAACTTTGGCCAAGGAAAACACTGAATTGTCAGTGCTGCGCGATGTCGTCAAAAACGCGCCCACGATGATGTGGCGGTGCAACGCAAAAGGCCAGCTTCTTTGGGCAAACGATGCATATTTTGACGTCGCAGATGCTTGCGCCAGTTCGGAAATCGCGCCGGCTCGCTTGTCTAATGCCCCACTGTTTAACGACTTTGACGATACCATAGGTCTTGAATCCGCCCAGACGCGAAAATCGCTTCAGACGGCTGAACAAGACACGCCACGTTGGTATGACATCACCACATACAAATCAGAAACGGGTGCTTTCCACTATGCAACAGACGCCGATTCTGTTGTGCGTGCCGAACTGGCCCAGCGCGATTTCGTACAAACGCTTAGTCAGACTTTTGCCCAACTTTCCATCGGCCTTGCGATCTTCGACCGGCGTCGGCAATTGGCCACATTCAATCCGGCGTTGTTGGATATGACTGGCCTAAACTTTGAATTCCTGTCAGGGCGGCCAACGCTCGATGCCGTTCTTGACAGGCTCCGCGAATCCAGAATGCTCCCGGAGCCGAAAAACTACACTTCTTGGCGCGAGCAATTCAGCGCGATGGAGCACGCCGCGAAAAACGGCACGTATTCCGAGCATTGGAATTTACCGGACGGGCAAACTTTCCGCGTCACTGGTCGACCCCATCCCGACGGCGCGTTCGCTCTGTTCTTCGAAGATATTAGCGCCGAAATTTCGTTGACCCGCAGATTTCGGTCTGAAATTGAAACTGGCCAAGCCGTGCTGGATCATATTGAGGATGCCGTTGTTGTGTTCTCGAACGCTGGCAATCTTGTTATGGCAAACGCCGCATATAGCGCGCTTTGGGGTACCGATCTTGCGGACGGGATAACGCACTATGACCTGCGGGTTGAGCTGCGCAAATGGCAAAGTCGATGCACGCCGTCGCGCATTTGGACAAATCTGCGCGAATTTTCCAGTCATATGGGTTTGCGTCAACCTTGGACCGATACCGCAATCATGGATGACGGACGCCACATCACCTGTCAGGCTGATCCGATTGCGGGCGGCATGACCTTGATCAGGTTCAAATTTGATCGACCTCCAAAGCCGACGATCCAAAAGTTAACCCAAATTGACCCTGCATTGTTGGCCGCCAAACGTTGAATTGACTTGCAGGTGCCACCCCCCAAATCATAATCTTGGGGCATGACAACATTCGATCTCCATCTTCGCGACGAATTGGCGACCGCTGCACTGGCCTCCCGCATGGCGCCATTGCTAAAAATCGGCGATTGTATCTTATTGGAAGGGCCGATTGGCGCAGGAAAAACCGCATTTTCACGCGCTTTAATCCGCGCGCGCTTGGGTAGGCAAGAAGACGTGCCATCCCCGACATTCACATTGGTGCAAACCTATGACGACGACGCGGGCGACATCTGGCATTGCGACCTTTACCGACTGACCCATCCCGACGAGGCGACGGAACTTGGGTTAATCGATGCATTCGACACGGCGATCTGCCTTATCGAATGGCCTGACCGCCTTGGGTCGGACCAACCCGAAAGCGCGGCAAGATTTTCGTTCTCCGTTGGCGAGGGCTCACACCACCTTACGGCCAATGTCCCGCCCCATCTTTGTGCGGCTTTTTCGGATGCATGATTTTTTGCGCGGGACAGCTTGGGAAGACGCTGACCTGACACCGATTGCCGGTGATGCGTCTGCGCGGCAATATGCCAGACTTGTTCAGCCCCCCGCCATCCTCATGACCGACCCGTCAGGGGATACGTTTCGATTCGCGCAAATCGCGTCAACATTGGCCAACGCGGGCCTTTGCCCGCCAAAAATTTACGCGCATGATCCAGACCAAGGGTTGATGATTATTTCCGACCTTGGGCAAACAGATTTCGCCCAGCATTTGACCCAAAACCCAAACGATGAGCCTGCCTTGTACAAGGCTGCAACCGATGTGTTGTGCCACCTGCACGACAAAAATATTACCGTCGACGTTCCCAAAATGACCCACAAAGCAGCCGCTGACATGATTGGCCTCGCAGCCGAATTTTATGCAAATGACCCGACCAAAACGGCCCCACTTTGTGATGCGATGCTCGACGCACTCATTTCACACGTTGGTCCATCACTGCACTTAGCACTGCGCGATTATCATGCGGAAAACCTCATCTGGCGCCCAAACGAGACTGGCACGGATCGGGTTGGACTGTTGGATTTCCAAGACGCCTGCATGGCCCCGCTGGGATATGATCTTATGTCATTGATCCGCGACGCGCGGCGCGACGTCGACGATACCGTTAGCAAGGCGGTCACCCAGCAATTTTGCGACCACGTCGGTCGCGATGTGACCGAAATGAGCGCACATTTGGCCTGTGTCGGTGCGCAACGGAATTTGCGGATTTTGGGCATCTTTGCGCGGCTGGCATCACACGGAGGCAAACCGCATTATCTTCAATTCATCCCACGCGTTTGGCGCTATCTGATGCAAGATTTATCGCATCCCGCGCTTGGCAAGCTCAACAAAACAGTCATGGCAATCTTGCCGCCGCCCGACGCGCCAACCCTACAAAGACTGAGCCCGAAATGACGACACCGATCCTTTTGTTTGCTGCCGGGTTTGGGACCCGCATGAGCGCGCTGACCGCTGATCAACCCAAGCCACTTGTTCCCGTCGCGGGGACGCCATTGATCGATCACGCTTTGGCGTTGACGCACGGTTTGGACGTCGGACCGGTTGTCATAAACCTTCATTACAAAGGCCAGATGATACGCGATCACCTTAGCGGGCACGATGTGACATACTCTGACGAAGCTGATGGGCTTTTGGAAACTGGCGGTGGTTTACGTAAAGCCGCACCACTTCTTGCTGGGTCACCCGTGGTGACGCTCAATACCGATGCGGTTTGGGCGGGGCCAAGTCCAATCGCGATGCTGTTGGCGGCGTGGAAACCCGAAATGGAAGCTTTGTTGGTGACCATCCCCAAACCTTCCGTGCACGGTCACCTTGGCGCTGGCGACTTTAACCGCGACCCAGATGGGCGGCTTACCCGTGGTGCGGGCGACGTCTATTCTGGCCTGCAAATGATCCGCACGGATGACCTAGTTCACATCACCGACGCCGTATTTTCGATGAACGTCGTTTGGGATAGGATCGCAGCACGCGGCGGGCTTTTCGGCGTCTCATATACGGGGCAATGGTGCGACGTCGGCCAACCCGAAAGCATCGCAACTGCGGAAAATATGATCGAGGCTTCCCATGTTTGACACCAGTAAGTCCCCTCGCATCTTTGGCATGCCCCCTGGCGCAGATTTTGCGACGGCGTTGGTCGCGGGCCTGCAAAAACAAGGTGCTGGATTGGCCCCCGCCGACTGGGCGCGGGTCGAGATTTTCGTGAACACCAGCCGGACACAACGCCGGATCAGGTCCGTTTTCGACACAGGCCCAGCGCGGCTTTTGCCACGGATCCGCCTAATCACCGACCTCGCCAACGACCCAACCATTGACGCTGGCCCACTATCGGTGTCGCCATTGCGCCGCCGCTTGGAATTGTCGCAATTGGTCGCTGCTTTATTGACCCAAGACGACAAGCTCGCGCCGCGATCCGCTCTTTATGATTTGTCCGACAGCCTTGCTACCTTGATGGAGGAAATGCACGGCGAAGGCGTTAGCCCCGACGTATTTCAAACCCTCGACGTGACCGACGAGTCCGGTCACTGGGATCGTGCGCTGAAATTTTTGCAGATCGTCACACCCTATTTTGACGAAAACGCCGTGCCTGATAAAGACCTGCGATTGCGCCGCGTTGTGACTGGCTTGGCACAAAAATGGGCGACAAACCCACCGCAACATCCGATCATCGTCGCGGGATCTACGGGATCGCGTGGGGCCACATCTGTGTTGATGCAAGCAGTTGCTAAGCTCCCACAAGGGGCGGTTATCCTTCCCGGTTTCGACTTTGATTTGCCCGCTGACGTCTGGGAAAGCATGACCGATGCCCGCGTTTCCGAAGACCACCCACAGTATCGATTCCACCGCTTTTTGGCTGCCGCGAACATTGCCCCAACGGACGTTCCGCCTTGGCCAGATGCCGCAGCACCACATCCGCATCGCAACAAATTGGTGTCCCTGTCATTGCGCCCCGCGCCCGTGACCGACCAATGGTTGCGCGATGGTCCAGACTTGGGCGATCTAAAATCCGCCACGCAAAACATGACCTTGATTGAGGCCGCATCACCCCGCGCCGAGGCAGAAGCCATCGCTTTGCGTCTGCGTGTTGCCGCCCAAGACGGCATAACCGCCGCGCTGATTTCACCCGACCGGATGCTGACCCGCCAAGTCACCGCCGCATTGGATCGGTGGGACATTAAGCCCGACGACAGCGCGGGCTTGCCGCTTGCGCTTTCGCCTCCAGGTCGGATGCTGCGGCACACCGCCGATCTATTTGGGCAAGCCATCACAAGCGAGAGCCTGCTCACCCTTCTTAAACATCCGCTTTGTCATTCAGCACCCAACGATCGCGGCCCCCACCAGCGCTACACTCGAGAATTAGAGCTGTCATTACGCCGCTATGGTCCACCATTTCCGTCACCAGAGGCATTGGCCAACTGGGCCGTAAAAACTGAAAATGAAAATGGCGACCGCGCAGCTTGGGCGGCTTGGGTTAGCAGCATGATCACCGGATTGGATGACGTCACCCCTCGTGATCTGGCCGACCATCTTGATCAACATTTATCCTTAACTGAGCACCTCTGCTCCGGCCCAAATGCCGACGGCACAAGCGAGCTTTGGAAAGAAGCCGCCGGTCGCGAGGCCCGCCGCGTTTGTGACACCCTAACCACCCACGCGGATGCAGGCGGAAAGCTGACGCCATTTGAGTATACAAACTTATTTGGTGCCGTTTTGGCGGGTGGAACAGTTCGCGATCGCGACGCGGCACATCCGAATATTCTGATCTGGGGCACGCTCGAAGCCCGCGTTCAAGGCGCCGATCTCGTGATCCTAGGCGGCATGAACGAAGGTATTTGGCCAGAGTCCGCAAGCCCTGATCCTTGGCTAAACCGCAACATGCGGCGCGACGCAGGATTGTTGTTGCCCGAACGCCGGATCGGGCTGTCAGCCCATGATTACCAGCAAGCAATCGCAGCCAAAGAAGTCTGGATCAGCCGCGCAAAAAGATCCGCAGACGCTGAAACCGTATCATCACGGTGGGTCAACAGATTGGTCAACTTATTGGGCGGTTTGCCCAATCAAGACGGGCCAGCAGCGCTGGCACGAATGCGGGCAGATGGCGACGTCTGGCTTGCAAAATCGGCCGCGCTTTCCGTTCCCGACGCGCCTGTTCCCAATGCACACCGCCCGTCGCCGCAACCACCCATCGTCGCCCGTCCGACATCAATTTCGGTCACACAGGTCAAAACCCTAATCCGCGATCCGTATTCAATTTATGCGCGCAAGGTTTTACGCCTTAACCGCCTTGACCCGCTGACACCGCGCGTCGATGCAGCATTGCGCGGCATGATCGTGCATGAGATTTTGGAGAACTTCGTGGCGCAAGGCATTGATGCGACCACACCCAATGCGCGCGAAAAACTGATGAATATCGCTGAACAGATATTCACACGCGACTGCCCGTGGCCAACCATCCGCGCGCAATGGCTATCGCGGTTAGACCGCGTTGCGGACAGGTTCATCTTGGGTGAAATCGAACGGCAAGCGCTCGCGCAACACCGCGAACTAGAACGCGAAGGCAAAATCGCTGTTGGGTCGACCGGCGTTGATTTGACCTGCAAGGCGGACCGGATTGATTTGACCATCGACGGTCTGGCCTATGTTTACGATTATAAAACCGGCGCGGTCCCAACCAAGAACCAGCAGATCGCGTTCGACAAACAGCTGTTGCTTGAGGCCGCAATGATCGAGCTTGGCGCATTTCCTGATGTGGGCCGAAAAGTGGTCGAAGGTGCTTCATTCGTGGCCGTAAATACCGGAATGCGCGATGTTCCTGCCCCGTTAAAGGACCATCCGGCCATGCAAGTTTGGGATGATTTTCAGGCTCTAATAGGCGAATATCAGCAAAAATCGCGTGGCTACTCGGCCCGTATCGCGATGTTCTCGACAGCGGATTTCAGCAACTATGACCACCTATCGCGCTTTGGCGAATGGGACACCAGCGACGATGCCGTACCGGAGGATTTGACATGATCCGCGACAATGCGACCCAAGCCCAAGTTGACGCCGCCGACCCCTATGCATCGACGTGGCTATCTGCCAATGCAGGGTCCGGCAAAACCCGCGTGCTGACCGACCGCGTGGCGCGGTTGTTATTTGAAGAGGTCGAACCACAGAACATTTTGTGCCTGACCTACACCAAGGCCGCCGCCGCTGAGATGCAGAACCGCCTCTTTGAGCGCTTGGGGAAATGGGCGATGATGCCTGACGATGCACTGCGTGCTGATCTGACCGAACTGGGTGTTTCAGGTGTGATTGATGCCGCCCGCCTGCGCAACGCCAGACAGCTTTTTGCCCGTGCGATTGAGACGCCTGGCGGCCTGAAAATTCAGACGATCCACTCGTTTTGTTCGGGTGTTCTGCGGCGGTTCCCGCTCGAGGCCGAGATAAGCCCGCAGTTCAAGGAAATCGAAGACACAACCGCGCGCGACTTGCGTGCCGACGTTGTAGACCGGATGGTTGAAGGGCCAGACAAAAATGTCGTCACTGACCTGCTTCGCCATTTCACGGGCGCGGACCTGACCGATCTGACAGCTGAAATTTCCCGCAAACGTACGCAATTCCTGGCTCCGCTAACCGAAGATGCACTGCTCGCCACTCTTGGCTTGCCCGCGAATTTGAAACGCACCGACTTGCCGTCATTGGCCATCAACGGATCCGAATCCGGTTTGATCGAAGAAATCGCGCAAGGCTTTGTCGGGCAGTCAAAAACCTATGTGGATTTTGCCAAGGCATTGCAGGCGCTGAACATCAAATCTCCCGACTGGGCCGCTTACAATACGGTCGGCAAGATGTTCCTCTACGCAAACAGCGCGCGGTCCAAGTCCGCCAATTTCCCGCAGAGCAATCATAAAAAGGCGGTTGAGGCAGCAGAGCCATTTATCGACGACCTCCATGGTTGGATGGACCGTGTTGCAACCGCAAAAAACCACGAATGGGCGCTGGACGCCGCCGATAAAACCCGCGCGCTTTATGCGTTCGCCCAAGTGTTTCTGCCCGCTTATGAGGCCGCGAAGCTGGCAATGGGGATGCTTGATTTTGACGACCTGATTGGCAAAACCAAACAACTTTTGACTGACCGCGATGTGGCCCAATGGGTGCTGTTCCGGCTTGATGGCGGGATCGACCATTTGTTGGTTGACGAAGCCCAAGACACCAGTCCGACACAGTGGGCCGTAATCCGGCAGTTGACCCAAGAATTCACCGCAGGCGACGGCGCGAAAAAAGATGCGGATCGCACGATCTTTGTCGTCGGTGACCGCAAACAGTCGATCTATTCATTCCAAGGGGCAGCGCCCGAAGCATTCGACGAGATGCGCCATCACTTTGATGAAGCCCTGTCAAACGTGGATCGCCAATTGATGAACCGCTCGCTGGATTATTCGTTCAGGTCGTCATTCGCCATTCTGCGCGTCGTCGATCAGACATTCAGCGGGCCGCAGTCCTTTGGCATGGAAACAGACGCAGGGCATTTGGCGTTTAAAGAAGACATGCCTGGACGCGTTGATCTGTGGCCTGTTGAGGAAAAGGTCAAAGACGACGACGACCGCAAGTGGTTTGAGCCCGTCGATATGCGCAGTGCTACCGACGAAAAGGTCGTGCTTGCGGCCAATGTCGCCGCCCAAATCCGGCACATGGTCGACAATGAAACGTTGCCTGTCGAGATTGGTCGCAGCGGTGATTACAACCACCGCCCGATCACCGAAGGCGATGTGTTGATCCTTGTGCGTGGCCGCAAAACTGGCCTCTTCGATGAAATCATCCGTGCTTGCAAAGCTGCTGGCCTGCAAATCGCAGGGGCTGACCGATTGCGTGTTGGCGCCGAGCTGGCAGTACGTGACCTCGCGGCATTGCTCGCGTTTGTGGCCTTGCCAGAGGACGATTTATCCTTGGCTGCGGCGCTACGATCCCCATTGTTTGGCTGGTCGGAACAAGACCTGTTCACGCTGGCGCATCACCGTCCCGAAAAGGGATTTTTGTGGACAGCAATCCGCGAAACCCAAGACGGCACCCCGACCAAAGCAATCCTTGACGACCTGCGCGGCAAAGCCGATTTCATGCGTCCTTACGATTTGATCGAACGCATTTTGACCCGCCATGACGGGCGGCGCAAATTGCTCGCGCGGCTTGGGACTGAGGCAGAAGACGGGATCGATGCGTTACTTTCGCAAGCATTGAATTATGAATCCCTTGGCGTGCCAAGCCTGACAGGTTTTCTGGCTGCGATGGAAACTGATGACCTCGAGGTCAAACGCCAGATGGACAGCCAAAGCGACCGCATCCGCGTGATGACCGTGCATGGTGCCAAGGGGCTAGAGGCCCCCATCGTATTCCTGCCTGATAGCGCCAAGAAAAAGAACACCGTGCGCGATGATCTTTTGCCAAGTGGTGACCATGTGATCTGGAAAACCGGATCGGATGCATCTGCCGAAAGCGTCGCCGATCTTGGCGCGAAAATCGCCGATGCCCAGTCAGAAGAAAACAAACGCCTGCTTTATGTCGCCATGACCCGCGCTGAGAAATGGTTGATCGTTGCGGCTGCGGGCGATGTTGGCGAAGAAACCGACGATAGCTGGTACAACATGGTCGCAAACGCGATGACCCACAGCGGTGCGGCGCAAGATCAATCTGGTGAAATCGCCGTACAACGATTGACCCATGAACGCTGGCAGCCTGGCGATTTGGAAACCAAGGCCACCGCGATCCCTACGACTACGACGCCAATCGAGCTTAATCCGCTGCCTGAACTGCCCGCTTCACGCACTTTTTCGCCATCTGATCTTGGTGGGGCAAAGGTTCTCTCGGGCGACTTGGGCGAGCTTGATGAAGACGACGCCAAGATGCGCGGCACTGCGATCCATTTGTTGCTTGAGCACCTGCCCAAAACGTCCATCGCAGATCACCCCAAAACCGCGGCGGCATTGCTCGCCACATTGGATTCGGGTGCCGTCGCCGCCGATGTGCCTACCGTCGTGGGCAGAATTTTGACCGCCCCGCATCTCAGCCATCTTTGGACACCCGATGCATTGACCGAAGTTGATTTCACTGCGCAAATCGGCGCCCATCGGTTCCATGGCGCGATCGACCGTTTGTTGGTCACTGACACCCATGTGCTCGCCGTCGATTACAAATCCAACCGACTTGTACCAGCAGCGCCCGACCAAACACCCGAAGGATTGTTGCGCCAAATGGGGGCGTACCATGCAAGCCTTGCCGCCGTGTTCCCTGACCACACAATCGAAGTCGCGATCCTTTGGACACAAACCGCCCAATTGATGACTTTACCCAATGAACTTGTAATCGACGCTCTCAACCGCGTGACAGCGCCTTGACCATCGCGCATACGGTTCATAAGTTCAGCACCTAATCATTTTCGCCAAGGAGAGCCAAATGGCCACCGTAGCAGTCACAGACGCCACATTCGACGCCGAAGTCCGTCAGTCCGATATCCCAGTTGTTGTGGATTTCTGGGCAGAATGGTGTGGCCCGTGCAAACAGATCGGCCCATCATTGGAAGAACTTTCCGCTGAAATGGAAGGCAAGGTTAAGATCGTCAAAGTAAACGTTGATGAAAACCCGAACTCTCCTGCTCAAATGGGCGTTCGCGGCATCCCTGCCCTATTCTTGTTTAAAGATGGCGAAGTCGTATCCAACAAAGCGGGCGCAGCACCAAAAGCCGCGCTGCAAAGCTGGATCGAAGACTCACTATAATCGCTTTATAAATCCAATAAATCGGGCGTCCTCGCGGCGCCCTTTTTTATGTCCGCCTTGTCGATCCGCAGACGCGCCGCCATATAGGGTGTGACGAACTAAAAAGGTGACCCCATGGCAAAAGACGAATTCCCCGGCTGGCACGGCACCACGATTATCGGCGTGCGTAAAAATGGCCGCGTTGTGATCGCTGGCGACGGTCAAGTCAGCCTTGGGCAAACCGTGATCAAAGGCACCGCACGCAAGGTCCGCCGCTTAACCGCTGGTGGCGCAGATGTGATCGCCGGATTTGCGGGCTCCACCGCCGATGCGTTCACATTGCTTGAACGGCTCGAGAAAAAGCTAGAGGCGACACCCGGACAGCTCGCGCGCGCGTCTGTGGAATTGGCCAAAGATTGGCGCACCGACAAATATCTGCAAAAGCTAGAGGCGATGTTGATCGTGTCCGACGGTACTGATCTTTACGTCATCACTGGTGCGGGCGATGTGCTTGAACCCGAACATGGTGTGGCGGCCATTGGCTCCGGCGGCAACTTCGCCCTCGCGGCCGCGCGCGCCTTAATGGACAGCGATTTGGACGCCGAGGAAATTGCGCGCAAAGCCATGTCCATCGCATCCGACATCTGCGTTTACACCAACGGAAACTTGACCGTGGAAACGATTGAAGCATGATGGAACGCGATGATCTTCGTGCCGCCGTTGGAGCTGGCATTGTAACCGAAGCACAGGCCGCATCATTAGCAAGCCTTGCCGATAGCCGCCGTGGTGCGCGCACTGATCTGGCCATCGGCGATGAGCCGTTCGAATTATTCAAAGGATTCAACGAGGTTTTCATCGTCGTTGGATTGCTGATCCTTGCGATGGGCTGGGCGGGTGTCGTTGGCATCGCCTACGCGGCTGAAATCACGAACCCGCAACAAGCTGCAATGCTTTACGGCTCCATTGGCACGCTCATTATTTGGGCTATGTCTGAATATTTCATTCGCCGTCGCCGCATGGTTGGCCCCGCGATTGCACTGTCAATCCTGTTTGCAGGCAACGCTGCCATCGCGCTGACCGCGTATTTCGCGCAACCGTTTATGGTCGCACAACAAGATTACGGATCGCTGCCGCTGCCGTTCATCCTTGGAACAGCCGTGCTAGGCGTCTTTTGGTACCGATTCCGCGTGCCCTTCGCGATGGCAATGATCGCTGTTGGGTTTTTTATTGTTGCAATTCTTATGGCGGCAACATCCAGCGGCACACCCCAAGACCCAAGCGATCTGTTCCTGCTATCCGCAGGCGGACCATTCGCATGGATCACGCTTGTTCTGGGCCTATTGGTCTTTGCCGCCGCGATGGCGTTTGATATGTCCGACCCCCACCGCGTGACCCGCCGCAGCGCAAATGGGTTCTGGCTGCACGTTGTTGCCGCCCCCGCATTGGTAAACACCCTTGCGCTGACCTTGCTGGACCGCGACGCACATTGGGCGCTGCTTGGGGTGATGCTGATCTTCGCGCTTGTGGCCATTGTCATCGACAGAAGGTCATTCTTGATCGCAGCCATTGGGTACATCGTCGCCTTGGCCAGCACCGTTTTCGACGGCGAAACCACGGCGCTGACCGTGCTAGCCCTTGGAATAATTCTGCTTCTTCTCGGCGCGTTCTGGGAGAAGATTCGCGCTCGTCTTTTGCGCCTGATGCCACGGTTTGTGCCGCTGCATTTGCTTCCTCCATCCAACATTTTTAAGGTGTGATATGACCGACCTGACCCCCCGCGAAATCGTATCCGAGCTCGACCGTTTCATCATCGGCCAAAATGACGCAAAGCGCGCTGTTGCCGTCGCGCTGCGCAACCGTTGGCGGCGCAAGCAGCTTGGCGATGATCTGCGCGATGAAGTGTACCCGAAAAACATTCTGATGATCGGACCCACTGGCGTTGGTAAAACCGAGATCTCCCGCCGCTTGGCTAAACTCGCACGCGCGCCGTTCATTAAAATCGAAGCGACGAAGTTCACTGAGGTCGGCTATGTCGGCCGTGATGTCGAACAAATCATCCGCGATCTCATTGAAACCGCGATCAACGACACCCGCGACCACATGCGCGAAGATGTCGCCACCAAAGCCCGTGAAGCCGCCGAAGAACGCGTGATCACCGCCGTTGCTGGTGAAGATGCACGCCCTGCCACACGCGATATGTTCCGAAAAAAGCTGAAATCTGGCGAACTTGACGATACGATTATCGATCTAGAACTCGCAGACACATCCAACCCGCTTGGTGGTTTTGAAGTCCCCGGTCAGCCCGGCGCGGGCATGGGCGGCATGATGAATTTAGGCGAAATTTTCGGCAAAATGGGCGGACGCACAACGCGCAAGCAGATGACTGTCGCAGACAGCTATGCGGCGTTAATCGCAGACGAAGCCGACAAATTGCTCGACGACGATTCTGTGATCAAAGTGGCGATAGAAGCAGTCGAGCAGAACGGCATCGTGTTCTTGGATGAAATCGACAAAGTCTGCGCGCGCGCCGATGCCCGTGGCGCCGATGTATCTCGTGAGGGCGTGCAGCGCGACCTGTTGCCGTTGATCGAAGGCACAACCGTATCCACCAAACATGGCCCGATCAAAACCGACCACATCCTGTTCATCGCATCGGGCGCGTTCCATGTCGCTAAACCATCAGATTTGCTGCCAGAATTGCAAGGCCGTTTGCCGATCCGCGTTGAACTTCGCGCACTTACCGAAGGCGACTTTGTGCGCATCCTGACAGAAACCGACAACGCGCTGACGTTGCAATACACCGCATTGATGGCGACAGAACAGGTCGCCGTGACATTCGCAGACGACGGGATCAAAGCACTTGCCAAGATCGCTGCAGAGGTAAACGAGGCCGTCGAAAACATCGGTGCGCGCCGCCTATACACCGTGATCGAGCGCGTTTTTGAAGACTTATCATTCAACGCGCCAGACCAAGCAGGGCACGCGGTCACAATCGATGCGGCGTTCGTCGAGGAACATCTTGGCGCACTGGCCCGATCCACTGATCTTAGCCGTTACGTTTTGTAATGGCACGGTTGATGCGCATATCCCGACTTCACTGGTTGGTTGTTTTCGTAATGGCGGGCGTCTTTGCGGCCGCCTTTGCGTTCTCGACTTACAACCTGTTCCACCTGTCGATGGCCAACCTAGATTTCCTACGAAAATATGGGCTACTGGCCATTCAAGAAGGGGCCTGTCTCTTATACACATCTGACGCTGCCGACGAATAGAGAGGTGT
>CAJXTP010000027.1 GCA_913061335.1 uncultured Loktanella sp. | reverse complement strand
CTACACCTCTCTATTCGTCGGCAGCGTCAGATGTGTATAAGAGACAGCACCTGTACGGTGCGACAACATGCGCTCAATCGCATAATGGGTTTTACCGGTATTTGTCGGCCCAAGAACGGCCGTCACACGGGAATTCTGCATATTCTTCCCGATTACATACGGGGGCAATCACGCTTAAAGCGCCTGCCCTTCCAGTTCCAATTCAAGCCGGTCTGCGGCCTCTTGCATATCCGCAGATGCTGGGTTCAACGCCAATATCGCACGGTAGACCTCTAATGCATCCTTTGGACGGCCCAAATCCTCTAGGATCACACCAACACCGCGCATCGCGCCAAAATGACGCGGGTTCAAAACCAGCGTTTGACGCAAATCATCCAGCGCAGGGCCAAACATTCCGAGCATAAAATACGCGGTCGCGCGGCCATTATACCCTTCGGCAAAATCAGGGGCATGATCAACCAACGCACTAAAATGATCCAAAGCCACATCAGGCGCACCGTCATCCAAGGCGTCCTTGCCACGGCGCAGTAACAGATCAAAACTAGCTGACCCGCTTTTCTCCCAAATACCGACGATCTGCCGTTCAATGCGGCCACCTGCCCGACCCTCGGCGGCAGCCAATTCATCAAACAATTCGTCCAGCGTTGCACCAGCAGCGGGTAAGGAATACCCGACTGTCAACACAAGTGCCGTAACGATACATTTGAAGCTGTGAGTTTGCATGCCCATACTGTTAATGTAGCGCAACAATCGCCGCACACCAGAGGGTGCAGGGCGCATATTCAACCAAAGGACTAAAAATGAACGACGTCATCACCGAGGCCGTAGTGGCATTAAACGAAAAAATGGGCGGATCCGGCTTTGATGGCTCAGCTAAATTCGTCATTAAAGACGAAGGTGCTATCATTATCGATGAAGACGGCGCGCGCGCAGGCGACGACGACACAGACGTCACCCTGACCGCCAGCACCGAAACATTTAAGGCTATCCTCGACGGTGAACAAAACCCAACGGCGGCTTTTATGACAGGCAAGTTAAAGATCGATGGCAACATGGGTCTTGCCATGAAGCTGTCCGGCGTCTTGTCTTAACCGATGGAAAATGCGCCTTTCTTTGAAGATATTGCGCGCGGCCCCACTGGTGGCGCCGCGCATTGGCTGACAACGGCTGACGGGCTGCGCATTCGCGTGGGTCATTGGACGGGATCGGATGCGAAAGGCACAATCTTGCTGTTCCCTGGTAGGACAGAATACATCGAAAAATATGGACCTGCGGCGGTTGATTTTCTGGCGCGGGGCTATGCGACGGTCGCAATTGACTGGCGCGGTCAGGGCATATCGGACCGGACAAGCGATACCTACGCCATGGGCGACGTCGCGCGTTTCACTGACTATCAACATGATGTGAACGCCGCCCTTGATCATGCCCGCGCGCTCAAACTGCCAGAACCATTTTACCTCGTTGCTCATTCCATGGGCGGCTGCATCGGTCTGCGGGCATTACACAACGGCCTGCCCGTAAAAGCCGTCGTGTTCTCTGCGCCGATGTGGGGTATTGTATTGAACCCAGTGATGCGCCCGATTGCATGGCTGGCCTCTGAATTATCGCGCAAAATCGGGATGGATCAGACACTTGCCCCCGGCCAAGTGTCCGAAAGCTATGTGACCCGTGAGGATCACAGCGAAAACACACTGACATCCGATCAAGCGATGTTTGAATTCATGCAAATGCAACTGCGCGAGGAACCAAAACTGTCATTGGGGGGCGCATCACTGCGCTGGCTCAACGAATCCTTGCACGAAATGCGAACCTTGTCGAAAATGCCGTCGCCTGACATGCCGTGCTGCACCTTTCTTGGGTCAGACGAGTCTATTGTAGATCCCGCACGCATCCACAATCGCATGGCCGATTGGACAGGTGGCGCGCTACATCTCATTGATGGCGCACAACACGAGGTCATGTTGGAAACCCCTGAAATACGCGCCCGTGTTTTTGATACGACAACAGCATTTTTTGACGAGCACCGCTAACACTCACGTTCAATACACTTAGGCGGCCTCATTTATGGCCCGCAGTACGCACGCATGCTATGGTGCCACCAATACCCCTTGGACGATGTGAAAGAGACTGCCACCCCCATGGCCAAACCCATCAGCCCCCTGCCGCCTGCACCGACACCGCCCGCGTGCGAAGCCCCCGTTGGGGCATGTGACACCCATGTGCACCTGCTCGCCGCACCCGAAGAATTCCCCCTGAATGCAGGGCGAACCGAAGACACCGCAACGACCTATGCCGACTACATTGCCCGCTACCGCGCACATCTAGCGAACTTAGGCTGCACACGCGGCGTCATCGTCCAATCAATATTTTACGGGACAGACAACACCATCACAGCCCGCGCTGTTGCCGACATGGGTGCCGGGTTTAAAGGAATCGGCTTGCTGCCAGATGGTGCCACGGAACAAAACTTCGATGATTTCGCAGATTGGAACATGAAGGGTGTCCGGCTCAACTATGTGCACGGCGGGGTCCTAACATGGGATGGCGCACGCGCCATGGCCCCAGCATTGGCCGACCGGAATATGCATATCCAAATGCTGATGAACGCGGATAAACACATGGCCGATCTGGCCCCTGACATCGCAGCCCTGCCCGTCCCCGTGGTGTTTGACCACATCGGCTGGCCTGATCTGACCCGCGGGGTAAACGACGCTGGCTTCCAAGCCCTGTGCAACGCGCTCAAAGACGGAAATGTCTATGTCAAACTGTCCGGTCTCTACCGTTTGTGCGATGCGCCCTACAGCCAAGTCGACGCATTCGTCGCGGCACTCGTTGCGGCAAATCCAGAGCGATGCCTGTGGGGGTCCGACTGGCCACATATCATGCTAAACGGGGTGCAAATGCCGCAAGCAACCACCCTTTGGGACGCATTCCACCGCGTCGTCACGGATGCAGCCACACGGACACGTGTTCTTGTAGATAATCCAAAGATTCTTTACGGGTTCTAAAGTGATGCCAGCGCACCTATATCGTAGTAAATACAATAGATAAGGTTTCCTGCAATGCGTACCCCACAGCCCGTTTATGATGCAACAACAAGCGGCGGCCGCGCCTTTGGCAACCTGCCAGAATGGGACCTGACGGACCTTTACCCCAGCGAAGACAGCCCAGAGCTAATCCGCGATATGGACTGGCTCGACACTGCATGCTCTGAATTCGCATCCGACTTTGAAGGTAAACTCGCGTCGCTTGACGCAGCTGGCATGCTCAGCGCCGTGCAGCGTTACGAGGCGATCGACATCATTGCTGGGCGGATCATGTCTTATGCGGGCCTGCGGTATTACCAGATCACCACAGACAGTGACCGCGCCAAATTCATGGCCGACGCACAAGATAAGATCACCGCCTACACCACGCCGCTGGTATTCTACGGGCTGGAATTTAACCGACTGGACGACGCACATTTGACAGCACTGCTTGACGCAAACGCTGACCTTGCACGCTATAAACCCGTGTTTGACCGGATGCGCGCGATGAAGCCGCATCAGCTTTCTGATGAGTTGGAAAAGTTCCTGCATGACCAGTCGACTGTCGGGGCCGCCGCTTGGAACCGCTTGTTTGACGAAACTATGGCCGGACTTGAATTCGATGTTGACGGCGAGACGCTGAACCTCGAGGCAACGCTGAACTTTATGACCGACCAAGATCGGTCCAAGCGCGAGGCGGCATCGCATGCCCTTGCGGACGTCTTTCAAGAAAATATCAAAATCTTTGCCCGCGTGCACAACACGCTCGCCAAAGAAAAAGAGGTCGAAGATCGCTGGCGCAAAATGCCAACCCCGCAGACCGCGCGGCACCTGTCCAATCACGTCGAACCCGAAGTCGTCGAGGCGTTGCGCAATGCCGTCGTCGCCGCCTACCCGCGCCTGTCGCACCGTTATTACGCCCTCAAAGCCAAATGGCTAGGGCTGGAACGGATGCAAACATGGGACCGCAACGCGCCGCTCCCGATGGAACACACCCGCACCGTTAGCTGGGACGAAGCACAGAAAACCGTCATGGATGCCTACGCCGATTTTGACCCCAAAATGGCTGAGATCGCCAAGCCGTTCTTTACCGATGGCTGGATCGACGCAGGCGTGAAACCGGGCAAAGCACCCGGCGCATTTGCGCACCCGACCGTCACAACCGTGCACCCCTACGTGATGCTAAACTACTTGGGAAAACCGCGTGATGTGATGACACTGGCACATGAATTGGGCCACGGCGTGCACCAAGTATTGGCAGCGGAACAAGGCGAACTGCTGTCGTCAACGCCGCTGACCTTGGCCGAAACCGCCTCTGTTTTTGGCGAAATGCTGACCTTCCAAAAGCTCCTCGAAGGCGCTACAACCAAAGAAGAACGCAAGATCCTGTTGGCTGGCAAAGTCGAAGATATGATCAACACGGTCGTGCGCCAAATCGCGTTCTACGATTTTGAATGCAAACTGCACGCAGCTCGCGGTCAAGGCGAACTGACACCCGATGACATCAACGCACTCTGGATGTCCGTGCAGGCGGAATCTCTGGGCGAAGTATTTGACTACGCCCCCGGCTACGAGACGTTCTGGGCCTACATCCCACACTTCGTGCACTCACCGTTCTACGTCTACGCCTATGCGTTCGGCGACGGGCTGGTGAACGCGCTTTACGCGGTCTATTCCGAAGGCGACCCTGATTTCCAAGAAAAATACTTCGACATGCTGCGCGCAGGTGGATCCAAACATCACTCAGAATTGCTCGCACCGTTCGGACTAGACGCGTCTGACCCCAAATTTTGGGACAAAGGCCTGTCGATGATCGAAGGCATGATCGACGAATTGGAAGCGATGGAAGACTAATCAAAAATGCCCCACGTCATTCTTGAATATTCAAAAAATGTCACGCAGACTGGCGATATCTCGGCGGTCTGCGGCGCTCTTTTTGATGCGCTGTCTGCGCATCCTGCATTCACCGATCCCAAGGCGATCAAAATTCGGGCAACGCAGGTTGATCATTTTCAGATCGGCTCTGAGCCACACTCATTTGTGCACGCAACGCTATTGCTTTTGCATGGGCGCGATGAAGCCACGCGCGCAAACATCAACCAAACCATCCTTGCAGTCTTGGAAGATGCGTTTGCCGATGTAGGCAGCCTATCGGTGCTGGATCGGGCTATCGATCCAGCCACCTATGCAAAACGGGTTCTTTAGTCCAACTCAGTCCATGGCCAAGGCTTCACCTCGGACGCCGCCGTCTGATAGCGTACAGATTTAGCCATCCAGACACCCATCGTGGTGCCAAGGTCAGCCAACTGCTCGTTCGGTTCGCGCTTGTTGGCCAGCATAATGATAAACTGGATGACCGCGATAATCCAAAACAGGCTTTGCGCAAAACTAAGCAGAACGCCGATGATGATCATACTGATCAGCCGCATCCAAAGGCTTTCGTAATCGCTGTGGCTCTCGGGGTCTGTCATGTGCGTTTTCCTGCAGTAAATACCATATCCATCATCTCTTGTGTGCCACGAGAGAACGATAGCGGGCAAGGGTAAGCTGCGCCAGTGGCAGCGGAGGCCTCAAAATTTTCGACCTGAAGCACGTATTGGTTCACCGCAGGCCAGCACTCAGTCGAAACACGCAGGCCATCGTTGTCCAAAATTAGCTCGGCGACGTCATGCACATTGGCATTAAACGGACAGGTCAGGGTCAAGAACCCAGTGTCCCCGTGAAACGTGATCGACTGGCGCGGTTGCATGCGGATCGACACCACAGCGCCATAAGTAAAGTCCGGAAATTCAGCCGCAACATGGGCAAAAACATCAACATCGTTTTCAAACGTCAAGTTGGCATAGGGGATGCTGACAGGTTCTTGCCCGCTGACAAACCGCGCCGCGCCAAACGCGTAAACGCCGATATCGCGCAGGCCACCGCCGCCTGTTTCGGGCTTATTGCGAATGTCGCCCACAGCTTCGGCATTATTAAAACTGAACACGCAATCAACGTGGCGCAAACGACCAATTGCACCGCCCTGCACCAGCGCGCGGGCACGGATGAACTGCGGATGATGCACGATCATATAGGCCTCTGCACACAGCCGACCCGCATCGGCGGCAGCGGTTTCTAACGCATCAAATTCTGACGCTTGCAGGGTAATCGGCTTTTCGCACAACACATGCTTGCCCGCAGCCAACGCCTTTATCGACCACGAAACATGCAAATGGTTCGGCAACGGAATGTAGACGGCATCAATGCTGGGGTCTGCCAACAACGCCTCGTAGGTATCAAAAACCTGCAAATCCGGCGCAATGGCCGCAAACGGCGCGGCCTTCGCAGGGTCAGAAGTCGCCAATGCCACAAGCTGCGCACCACGTGCGCCGTGAATGGCAGGCGCCATATGTTTCGCCGCAAACCGCGACGCCCCTAGTACTCCCCAACGCATGCTGATCCTTCCCAAAAATAATCCCTCAATGCTAGCGCAAACATTCAGACATGCAATCGGGTGTTACGCCATCCAGTGGCAAATCAGTAACCACTTGCAAATTCGAACAAAAAAGGGCCCCACAGATGCGGAGCCCTTCATATTTCCAGATACACGACCGCTTTATGCGTCCGCGAACATCCCACGCTTGCGCGCCAGTTCCTGCATCCGCGCTTGCAGTTTTTCAAACGCACGCACTTCAATCTGACGAATGCGTTCGCGGCTGACACTGTACTGCTTACTCAGATCTTCGAGCGTGATGGTTTCCTCGGCCAAACGGCGCTGCATTAAAATGTCCTTTTCACGGTCATTCAGCACATCCATCGATTCTGCCAATAGCTCGCGACGCACGGTCATCTCATCGGATGCCTCATAATCTTGAGCGGTATTGACGCTTTCGTCCTCGAGCCAATCTTGCCACTGCGTCGCACTATCGCCATCAGATCCGACCATCGCATTCAACGACGCATCGCCACCAGACAACCGACGGTTCATCGATACGACTTCTTTTTCAGTCACACCAAGGTCGGTCGCAATGCGGGTCACGTTTTCAGGACGTAAATCACCCTCTTCCAATGCACCAATCCGATTTTTGGCTTTGCGCAGGTTGAAAAACAGCTTCTTTTGGGCCGATGTCGTGCCAAGCTTGACCATCGACCAAGACCGCAGAACATATTCCTGAATGGACGCGCGGATCCACCACATGGCATAAGTCGCCAGACGGAAACCCTTTTCAGGATCAAATTTCTTGACCGCCTGCATCAAACCGACGTTGGCTTCTGAAATCACTTCGGCTTGCGGCAAACCGTACCCACGGTACCCCATGGCGATTTTGGCGGCGAGGCGCAGGTGCGACGTTACCATCTGGTGCGCAGCATCGGTATCCTCGTGGTCAACCCAGCGCTTAGCCAGCATGTATTCCTGTTCCGGCTCAAGCATCGGAAACTTCCGAATATCTTGCATATAGCGGTTCAAGCCTTGCTCCGGTGACGGTGCGGGTAGATTTTTTAAATTACTCATGTCTCTTATCCCCTCCCAATGTTTATGGGCTTAACATGGATATGGGTCTTACTGTAATCCGTTTCAAGACCGCATAGGCAATAACCATGAATCAAATATGAATACGGTCGTCGTCATTTTGAAGGGCTATGTCAGTGCGCTCACGCACATGGGACGTTTGTTTCAGACAGTGCCGCCAAGGCCGGTGACCAGCGCGACCATGTCAGCGGGCAATTCGGCCTCAAATTCCATGAATTCGTCAGTGACAGGATGCACAAACCCCAGTGACGCAGCATGTAACGCCTGACGGCTGAACGCATCAACAGCAGCAATCCCCGCCTCGCCCACAGCCTTAGGCGACAACTTGCGCTTGCCGCCATAGGTCGGATCACCAATCAACGAATGCCCGCAATGGGCCATGTGAACGCGAATTTGGTGGGTGCGGCCGGTTTCCAGCCAACATTCGATCAGCGCGGCAACAGGCACAGCACCAAGCGCTTGCAACGTGCGGCTGCGGGTAATCGCATGGCGACCAACAGTGAACGACACCGCTTGGCGCTGGCGATCCGTCTTATGGCGGCCCAAAAACGTCTGCACTTTCAAAATATTACCCGGCTCAAAAGACGTGCCCTTGATGCCACGCAGTCGGGGATCATTGGCCTCCGGAACACCGTAACAAACAGCCATATAACGGCGCTGCACAGTGTGATCGGCAAACTGCTTGGCCAAACTATGATGCGCACGGTCCGACTTGGCCGCAATCAACAGACCAGTGGTTTCCTTATCAATCCGGTGCACAATGCCGGGGCGCTTCATGCCGCCAACACCGGACAAAGTATCACCGCAATGATAGATCAGGGCATTGACCAGCGTGCCGTTCGGGGTGCCCGGGGCCGGATGCACAACCATGCCAGACGGCTTATTGATCACAATCAGATCATCGTCCTCATAGACAACATCCAACGGAATATTTTCGGGGCCGATATGGCTTTCCTCAGCAACATCCACTGTCACCGAAATCTGGGCACCGGCAACAACACGAAACCGCGGATCAGTGACAACCACACCGTCAACAGCTACAGCACCCGCCTCAATCAGCTTGGCCAATCGGGATCGGGACAGTGACGCATCCAGCGGCACATCACGGCCCAATGCCTTATCCATACGGGGCGGCGGGGCATCTGCAATCTCAAATGATACAATCGTTTGACCCATCGGGGACATCCTCTCAGGTATATAACCGATCAGGGGGATGGTACCGCCTCCCCGGCTTGAACGGGGGACCTCTGGTTCCACAAACCAGCGCTCTAACCAACTGAGCTAAGGCGGCATTGGGGTCGATTTAGCGGCATGCGGATTTGATTGCAAGTCCCAAGCATACGAAAATCACGCAGCTTTGCTTGCCAATGCACAGCGACACAGGCTAGATCACCCATAGTCCAACAAAATGAGGGTCCCCATGGGTATCAACGACGAACGCGATCTCGAGGCAAACATGCAAATCGGCCCAACCGACGAAGGCATGGTGCGGATATTCATCGAAGCCGGCGGCGTTGAAGTCCCGATGGATTTCGAACCCGAAGAAGCCGAAGAAATCGCCGAAGAAATTCGCGCCGCCGCAATGGGCGCACGGGCAGTCAAAACCCGCTAGTCCACTTTTTCCGAGCCCAAATATGTCGGGGGTCTGGGGGCTGGCCCCCAGCCGATCGATCAGGCATCGCCTGAACGAAACCTAGGATCACGCAACGCCTGCGCACGCATGGCACCGTGACGGGCGAACTTCACCAACATTTGCTTGCGACGGGGCCCAGACAGTTTTACCTCAGGGCCCATGCGAATAGTTTCAGCGTCATAACCATCTGCAATGATCAAACCCGTATCTTCAGGCAACAGCTCCGTTGGAAAGTCCTGATCCACAGCCCAGAAAAATCGATCCGCCCATTCCAGATAACCCTGCCACTTGTTGTCAGTCTGGAAATCAACGCGCGATGATTTGCACTCAATCACCCAGATCTCGCCCTTAGGGCCAAGCGCCATGACATCCACGCGCAATCCGCGCGCAGGCACAAGCTCTTCGACACTAACAAAATCCAAAGTACGCAAATGACGCGCGACACCGCGCGCCAATAACTGACCGGGCATTAAGACGGGCGGGATCGGATTATCTGACATAACATCAAATATGAACAAACCATAAACATCGGTCAAGACCCCTTGCCCCAAGCCCATTACGCGCCTATCTGATGTGGTGGCGGGCTTCTGCTCTTCTCGATCACTATAGGGGTTACATTCCAGTGGCCTTAAGCAAATCCCAGGGAGCTGGCTCTGTTTGGACCTTGGTTCACTTATCTGGCGCCCACCTGTACATACAGGTCCTCGGGAATAAATCCCTGAACGGATGCTGCGGTTCCCGCCACTTTTCGCCAAACGGCTTAGACCAGCTTGGCGACGCCAAAGCGTCTGCACGTCACCTCCAAAACCGATTAAAATCCGTTTGGATATGTCTCGTGGGCCATATGATCCAACACCGCATTCACAAACTTTGGCTCTTTGCCATCATGCGAAAACGCGTCTGATACTTGGACAAACTCGGAAATAACCACCTTGGGTGGGGTGTCTTTTTCCAGCAATTCGGCGCCAGCGGCACGGAACAATGCGCGCCAAGTCGGATCAATGCGGCCAATCGGCCATTTGGCCACCAACGCGCGGTCGGTCATTTGGTCAATCGTTGCCTGATTATCCACGGCTTTTTCCATCAACAGGCGGAACGTCGGGGCGTCACCCTCCTGCATCTCCATTTCGTCAAACGCCTCACCAAAACGGTGGTCTTCAAATTCGCGCACGATCTGGTCAACCATCTGGCCCGATGCTTCCATCTGGAACAGGGCCTGCACCGCATAAAGACGCGAGGCTGATTTCATTTTGCGCAATTGATTGTTCGAAATGGTCATGCTGTGGACTTGCCGCCTTGCGCCAATAGAATTTCTGATGTGAACCCGATACCTTTATCAGGACGGCCCCACTTACGGCTGGTTGCAATCAGGTGCAAGGCCGCAGCGGCCGCACCAGCACCTTTATTCATCTGCGCCGGATCAGCGCGCTCTACTGCCTGATCATGATTTTCAACCGTGAGGATACCGTTACCGATGCAAATGCCCTGCAATCCCATCATCTGCAACGCACGGCTGCTGTCATTGCACACAGTATCATAATGCGTCGTCGCACCACGGATCACACAGCCAAGTGCGACATAGCCATCAAAATTGGACATGCGCTCGGCAATCGCGATCGACGTCGGAATTTCCAGCGCACCGGTGACATCAATCAATTCATACGTGGCACCTGCGGCTTCAATCTCGGCCACAGCCCCCGCGACCTGCATATCGTAAATGTCTTTATAATACGGGGACGCGACGACAAGCAGCTTGACGGGTTTATCAAAGCTGGGGCGCGGCATGATGTAATGCGAAGGTCCGGCCATTATCCGATCTCCGAAATCTTTTGGGTGCCCACAATCTCAAGCCCGTACGCATCAAGACCGACGACCTTTGGTTGCGGCGAATTGGTCAGCAACGTGATCTGGCTCAGGCCCAGCGTCGATAGGATTTGCGCACCAACACCGTACTGGCGCAGCGTCTTTGGGGATGCCTCGCCCTCAGAATCAAGCTCGTAAAACACGTCGCGCAACAACACCAGAACACCGCGACCCTCGGCAGCAATCATCTGCATCGCATCGCCAAACTCATTGCGGCGACCACTTGGGCCGGTGCCGACGACATCCAACATCGGGTCCATCGCATGCATACGGGTCAAAACAGGGGCGTCCGAAGTAATATCACCCTTAATCAAAGCGATATGCTCAGCACCTTGGGTTTCATCGGCATAAACACGCATTTCCCACTCGCCACCAAATTCAGAGGTGATCTGCTCGGTCTTGCGCATCTTGATCAGGTTGTCGTGGCGGCGGCGATAGGCGATCAAATCGCTGATCGTACCAATTTTCAAAGCATGCAACTGGGCAAAAGCAACCAGATCAGGCAAGCGGGCCATTTCGCCGTCTTCGCGCATGATCTCGCAAATCACGCCAGACGGGTTCAGGCCAGCAAGGCGGGAAATGTCGACAGCGGCCTCGGTATGTCCAGCGCGCACAAGCACACCGCCATCGCGAGCGCGCAACGGGAACACGTGACCTGGGGTGGCGATATCGACGGCACCTTTGGACGCATCAATGGCAACAGACACGGTGCGAGCACGGTCAGCGGCGGAAATACCGGTTGTGACACCGTCGCGGGCTTCAATGGAAATAGTGAACGCCGTTTCGTGGCGAGACGAATTATGCGTCGCCATAAGCGGAAGACCCAATGCATCGATCCGCTCGGTCGGCAGGGTCAGGCAAATAAGGCCACGGCCATGCTTGGCCATGAAATTAATCGCGTCAGGCGTGGCCATCTGCGCAGGAATAACAAGGTCACCCTCGTTTTCGCGGTCCTCGTGGTCGACAAGAACAAACATACGGCCATTGCGAGCGTCGTCGATGATATCTTCGATCGGGCTGATCGCATCTGCCCAGTCTTGTTCTACTTGGCCGGGTGTTTCAAAAATCTGTGTCATGGGTGCCCCTGATGCATGTTGGCATTGCAGTATCGGTTTGGGCCCGCGTTGAAAAGGGGGCGATGGGTCAAGACCCATCCTACATGACGTTGCAATGCCGTAGGATGGGTTTTAACCCATCATCCTTAGTCAAATTCACGCAAGCGGGCGACATAGCGGGCCATCGTATCAATCTCGAGGTTCACAAAATCGCCAACAGCACTGTCGGCCCATGTGGTCACTTCCTTGGTATGGGGAATGATATTCACGCCAAAGTCACAGCCATCAACCTTATTAACGGTCAACGATGTGCCGTTTAATGCAACCGATCCCTTGGGGGCAATGAACTTAGCCAAGGCTTCTGGTGCGCGAAACGTAAACCGCGTGCTGTCACCCTCATCGACCATCGCGACAATCTGCGCAGTGCCATCAACATGGCCAGACACGATATGGCCGCCCAGCTCGTCACCAATCTTAAGCGCACGCTCAAGGTTAATACGGCGGTCAATCGACCACGCCTTGATATTGGTGGCATCAACGCTTTCGGCAGAGATATCGACGTCAAACCAGTTGCCACCGTCAGCGCCCAAGGCAACAACCGTCAGGCACACACCGTCGCACGCAATTGATGCACCCAGATCAATGCCTGCAACGTCATAACTTGTGGCAATGCGCGCCCGAAGGTCGCCGCGCTTCTCCAACACACGCAAAACACCCAAATCTGTGACAATTCCTGTAAACATGGCGCGACCTTTCTATCTTTCCCCTGAACTAACGCGTCCGATTGCGGCAATCAAGCCACAGCACAAACTGCGCCATATTACTGCCGTGAAATTTTGTGATAAGGATTTTATTAACCAGTATCAGGATACGCCAACACCGTGACCGACCCAAGCAACCGCCACTTTTTGTTCCTTCAAGGACCACACGGGCCGTATTTTCACAGGCTCGCTAAAATGCTGCGTGCAGCTGGCGGCCAAGTCTGGCGAGTCGGGTTTAACGCAGGCGATAGAGCCTTCTGGTTTGGCGGCGCAGGCTACATCCCCTTTCAGGGCACAATCGAAGACTGGCCAGATACGTTCGCAACCATTGTTGCGGACCACGGGATCACCGACATCGTACTTTACGGCGACACGCGGCCCATTCACGCAGATGCAATTGCGGCGGCCACGGCTGCGGGCCTGCAAATCCACGTCTTTGAAGAAGGGTACATGCGGCCCTACTGGGTGACCTACGAGCGTGGCGGCACCAACGGCAATTCCAAATTGATGGACCTAACAGTGTCGCAGATGCAAACGGCATTGGCGCTGTCTGACCTCGAAGTCCCGACGCCGCCCGCCCATTGGGGGGACATGCGACACCACGTATTTTACGGCGCACTTTACCACTGGTTTGTGCTGTTTAGAAACGGGCACTACCGCAAAATGGTCCGGCACCGCGAACTGCCCGTGTTCACCGAAACGATGCTTTACACCAAGCGGTTACTGCTCATGCCTTACACAGCGCTTGACCGCATGATCGCAACGGCGCGCATCCGCTATGGCGGCTTTCCGTACCACCTTGTGCTGATGCAGCTTGAACATGACGCCAGCTTTCAAACACATTCACCGTTCACGCGCATGGGCGAATTCATCGAAGTCGTGATGGACGGCTTTGCCAAAGGCACACCGCGGCACCACCACCTTGTGTTCAAAGCACACCCCTTAGAAAACGGGCGCTCGCCGCTGAAACGGATTATCCGAGAACAAGCGCGCAAACACGGCGTCGAAGCCCGCGTGCATTACGTGCGTGGCGGCAAACTGGCGCGGCTTTTGGACCACGCGCGCACCGCCGTCACTGTAAATTCCACAGCTGGACAACAAGTCCTGTGGCGCGGCATCCCGCTAAAAGTATTCGGTGCAGCCGTCTATGCAAAACCTGAATTCGTATCTGAGCAGTCGCTCGAAGACTTCTTTGCCAGCCCGACACGCCCTGATAGCAAAGCCTACAAAGATTACCGGCGGTTCCTGCTGGAAACCAGCCAAGTCCCAGGTGGGTTTTACGCAGCGCGTGGGCGCAGACAGTTGATGCGACAGGTCGTAGATATGATGCTGGCGGACGAAGACCCGTATGATGCGCTCAAATCTGGCAAAGTCCCACCGCGCCAGCCCTTGCGGGTCGTGAACTAGATACACACAACACCTAGCGTGCACTTAATAAGGCGCGGCATCCACGCAACACATATTGTTGTCGATCAAGAAACATGAGCATCCCAATCTAGCTTTTGTGACGGGATTCCCGTATCTTAAAAAGAAAACTCGAGGCAACAAAAATAGGTCGAGGAGACCGAGCAGTGATTTCTCTGACATTGCGCTTTGCAAAAGGCGCGGCCCTTGTGGTGACCCTTGGCCTCGTGGCCTCATGTGGTTTGCCACGTTCAGGACCGAACAAGGCCGAAATTTTCTCTGGCTCCGTGCTGGAACAAGGCGACGCATTTGTGTTGACGGTCGATGACCGGATCAACCGAATTGCAGCCGTGACACCCGCGCTTGGGTTCTCAGCTGGGTTTGAAAACGCCAGCATCATGGGCTCTGATACGATCCGCGCAGGTGACGTGCTTGGCTTGACGATCTGGGAAAACGTCGATGACGGCTTGCTGGTCCCGCAAGGTCAAAACGCAACTGTGCTGGAACAAGTCCAAGTCGACGGATCAGGCTTTATTTTTGTGCCATACGCTGGCCGGATCAAAGCCGCTGGAAACACACCAGAAGGCGTGCGCCGGACCATCACCGCAAAACTCGAAGACCAAACCCCTGATCCACAGGTTCAAGTCCGCCGTTTGGCTGGCGACGGCGCAACAGTCTCCATCGTTGGTATGGTCGGCGCGCAAGGGGTCTACCCGATTGAACGACCCACACGGACCTTGGCCGCGATGCTGGCCGCCGCGGGCGGTGTCGCCGTACTACCAGAAATTGCCCAAGTGACCGTCGTGCGCGGTGACCATTCAGGCTCCATCTGGTTTGAAGACCTCTACGCCCACCCGAGCCACGACATTGCATTGCGCGGTGGCGACCGGATCATCGTGGAACAAGACGCGCGCACATTCACCGCACTTGGTGCGACCGGCAGACAAGACCGCGTCACCTTTGAAAGCCAAACCATCTCGGCAATCGAGGCCATCGCGCAAGTAGGCGGCCTTTCGTCCAATGTGGCTGACCCGACTGGCGTCTTCATCTTCCGCAATGAGCCCGAGGCGATTGCCCGGCAGTTATTGGGCCGCATGGACATCACAGGTACACAGCGCATGATCTACGTGCTCGATCTGACGCAGCCAAACGGCATGTTCATGGCACGCGATTTCGCAATCCGCGATGAAGACACCGTTTACGTGACCGAAGCACCGTTTACGCAATTCAACAAAACGATTGCAGCAGCGACAGGCACATTGTCAGCGGCCTCAGCCGTCGGCACCGCATCCGGCCTTTAATTTTGACCACAGATACAAACATTGATGCCGCGGGTGAAAGCTCGCGGCATCTTTACGTTTATAATGGCGGTTTTCTCACAAACACACGGGTGCGGCGTATCTTGTCGCTGTCCGGCTTTGACATCAAACTGGGCAAGCCAAGCGACGGTGATCTGGTTGGAGTCTGGGGGCATTCACCCACATCGCCACGTGGCGAAGCGGTCGCGGCCAAAACCGACACGCCGATCTTACGGGTTGAAGACGCATTCCTGCGGTCGGTCCTGACAGGGCGCGACGGGGACGACCCCATCGGACTGCACATAGACACACGCGGCGTGCATTTTGACCCCACAAAACCGTCCGACCTAGAAATGATCCTGCGCGAAGACCCACTCGACGACGCCGCCCTGTTGGGACGCGCACGCGACGGGATTGAAACGCTCAAACGCAATCACCTATCCAAATACAACGCCTTTGATCCAGCCACCCCTGCCCCAGACGCGGGCTATGTCGTGATCATCGACCAAACACGCGGCGATGCATCGATTAAGGCCAGCGGCGCGGACAGCAACACCTTTAAAGAAATGCTGTTTTACGCCCAAACCGAACATCCAATGACGCGAATCGTGATCAAAACACATCCCGAAACCCAAGCAGGGCACCGAACAGGATACTATAGCAACGCCGACACATCCGACCGGATCAGCCTGCTGGATACCCCCATCTCGCCCTACACACTGTTTGACGGGGCCATTGCAGTCTATACGGTCAGCAGCCAAATGGGCTTCGAGGCGATCCTGACAGGGCATAAACCCGTCGTGTTTGGACAGCCGTTTTATATCGGATGGGGGCTAACCGACGACCGCAAGCCGCTTGACCGCAGACAACGAAACCTGACGCGCAATCAGCTTTTTGCAGGGGCAATGCTGCTCTATCCAAAATGGTACGACCCGTTCAACGATAAACTCTGCAGCTTTGAGGCAGCGACTGCGACCCTGACGGCAAGCGCGCGGGCATGGCGCGACGATCACACTGGCTGGGACGCGCACGGTATGCGGATGTGGAAACGCAAACCGCTGCAAAAATTCTTTGGGCAATATACGCCCGTTACGTTTACAGACACCCTTGGCACACGGCCACAAATGGTCTGGGCAGGCAAAACTACAGACGCGCAGCGCGATCACGGCGTGACACAAGTCGAAGACGGATTTCTGCGGTCACGTGGGCTTGGGGCGGACTTGGTCCCGCCGTTGTCGCTCGTCTTGGATGATCTTGGCATCTACTACGATCCAACGCGACCCAGTCGATTAGAGATGTTGATTTCGGCTTCGGTCCACCTGCCAGAAGGGCCGCAAAGACGGACCGAACGGCTGATAAAATCATTGATCGACAACCGCTTGTCCAAATACAACTTGTCCGCCGATACGCACGATGACATCCCAAAAGGACGCCGCATCCTTGTGCCTGGACAAGTTGAAGACGATGCATCGATACGGCTCGGCGCAAGCGACGTGAACACAAACCAAGCCTTGCTAAAAGCCGCCCGCGCAGCCAACCCTGCGGCCATCCTGATCTACAAACCGCACCCCGATGTTGAGGCAGGCCTGCGGCAAGGCAGCGTCACAAACGTAGAAGAACTGGCCGATGTGGTGGCGCATAATGCAGACCCGATCGGGCTGTTGGACTCGGTCGATGAAGTCTGGACAATGACGTCTTTGCTCGGGTTCGAAGCGCTATTGCGGGGCAAGAAAGTCACCTGCCTCGGCACACCATTTTACGCAGGTTGGGGCCTGACCGATGATCGGGCTATGCCCGTCACACGGCGCATAGCGACACCGACACTGACGCAATTGGCCCATGCCATTTTGATCGACTATCCACGGTACTTTGACCCCAAAACAGGCTTACCCTGCCCCGTCGAAGTTATCGTGAACCGACTAGCAACAGGCGACATCCCCAAGCTCGGACCGTTCAACCGGACGACAGCAAAATTGCAAGGCTTGTTCGCCAGCTATGCACATCTGTGGCGGCGCTAACAGCATGGGTTAAAACCCATCCTACGGCAGTTTCGCATTAAAACAAAAGGTTAGACACGGGTCCAGCGGTGCATAACGTCCGACCCAACAGTGCGAACTTCGGCCAGATCAAACCTTGGGGCGTCCGCCAAAGCCTGCACACCAAGTCCAGCAAGCGACGGCGTCCCGTCATGCCCAATAACGCATCCGGCATGAAACACGACCAATTCATCGACCAAACCAGCTGACAGCAAAGACGCAGCCAGCGCGCCGCCACCCTCACAAAACACGCGGGTAATACCGCGATCCGCAAGTGCGGCCATCGCGGCAGTCATATCAATGGCACCGCTCGGCGCAGGACACGCGACACTGGTCACCCAATCAGGCACAGCAATATCCGGTCCGTGGCACTGCCACACGGAGGCTTCAGCGACACTCGCCTGCAAATTTTGCGCAACCAAAAACGCGTTCGAAACAATCACACGCACCGGCTGTCGCGGCACACCCAAACCGCGCACGGTCAACGTCGGATCATCTGCGCGCACCGTACCGCCGCCGACCATCACGGCATCGTGGCGGGCGCGCATCATGTGAACGGCACAGCGGGCATCAGGGCCAGTAATCCACTGGCTTTCACCCGCGACCGTGGCAATGCGCCCATCCAAACTACTCGCGATCTTAAGCGTAAGAAACGGGCGTTTCTGCGTGATGCGTGAAAAGAACCCAGCGTGATCCGCATCGGCCTGCACGGCGCAAATACCGACATCGACCTGCACACCAGCAGCGCGCAACATGGCAATGCCCTGCCCGCTGACACGCGGATCAGGGTCAGTCGTAGCGACAACAACGCGGGCAATTCCGGCATCAATAAGCGCCTGAGCACAGGGACCCGTTTGACCAATATGCGCGCAGGGTTCCAGTGTGACATATGCCGTGGCAAGGCGGACATCGCCGGATTGCGCCAAGGCGACAACCTCGGCATGCGGCCTGCCACCGTCGGCGGTACGACCACGGCCTAAAACAACACCGTCACGAACCAACACGCAGCCAACCGCAGGGTTGGGCCAAACACGGCCCATCCCCCGCCGGCCCAACATCAGGGCCAGCGCCATAAAGCGGGTGTCAGTCTTCTTCTGGTTTTGCATCCGGACGCAATTCGGAAACGAATTTGTCAAAATCATCAGCGGCCTGAAAGTTCTTATACACTGACGCAAAGCGGACATATGCCACCGTATCAATCCGCGCGAGGCTTTCCATCACGATCTCGCCGATCGATGGGGATTTGATATCCGTCTCGCCCATGCTTTCCAAACGGCGCACAATGCCACTGATCATCTGGTCCATCCGCTCTGGCTCGATCGGGCGTTTTTGCAGGCTGATCCGGATAGAGCGTTCAAGCTTATCACGGTCGAAATCTTCGCGGCGTCCGTTGGATTTGATAACAACCAAATCGCGCAACTGGACGCGCTCATATGTGGTGAAACGTCCGCCACAGGCGGGGCAAAAACGACGGCGCCGGATGGCAACGTGATCTTCGGCTGGGCGGGAATCTTTGACTTGTGTGTCAACGTTTCCGCAAAAGGGGCAACGCATGGGCCTGTCCTCGTTTTTTTATTATATACTGCCTGTCTCTTATACACATCTGACGCTGCCGACGAA
>CAJXTP010000026.1 GCA_913061335.1 uncultured Loktanella sp. | reverse complement strand
ACCTCTCTATTCGTCGGCAGCGTCAGATGTGTATAAGAGACAGGGGCTAAACTATAATATCTCATTGGGATCTTTGGGGGAGCTTTCGGGCGCCCATGCTGGGTTGGCCGCATCGCTCATTCTTGGTTGGGGGCCATCGCCCACCGTACCTGACAATGATGCCGCATGCGTCATGATCGCGCTGCCGTCGTTGTCGGCTGGATATCAGGGGTTCGACCTTCAGGGGTTTATCTCCACGAAATTCCAAGGTGCCAACTTGTTGAAAGTCGACTTGGAGGACGGCAGCGCGGTGTATGCACTGTCATTTGACAACGTGCAATTGGCGGTCTTCGGCTATGGCCTGCCGCCCGGCGTTCTGATCGATTTCTTGTTATTTTCGGGTAATGCCGCAGATGCGAAAGAAAAGGTCACGGATGCCAGCAGCATCGGCTGGCTGCTATCTGCGACGACCGACAAACCCAAGGGGGAAAGCGTATGAGTACCGTCAATGATCTGATGAAGTACCTCAACAAAACGCTCTCGTTGATTTTGCCCGTGCTGCCATTGAGCAGCGTGACCGCGGCATTGACCAGCCTTTGGTCGTCATCCGTCAAGGGTTGGATCGATGGAACGTCACCACCCAGCACCGTTGATGTCAGCCTGCCAAACCCGATCATTTTACCCATTGCAGGCGGCAAAGTGCAAATCGTTGAAGCACATATTTTGATCACCGACGGTGCCGCTCCTACAGCGCATGACACCCCTCAAACTTAATTTTAACCAAGGAGAATATCATGTCAGATGATGTAACGGTCCCACCCAAGGCAACAACTAGTGTTTCCGTAGGCGCGTCTTTTATTATTGGAAAACAAGTTGTTAAAGTGTCTAGTCAGGACATTACGCAGATCGCGAAAGAGGGCTTTAAGTTTTCCTTGGCGGAGTCAATTGAATTTGGAACACCAGAGAATTTGTTGGACTGGATCAACGAAGAATTTGAGGGCGCCAATATCCCTGTGGCGCAAATCAAGGCGTCGATCGACGAAATTCCTATCGCATCCATAAAGGCAATTCTGAAAACGTTTTGGGACATGTCGTTGATCGTAGAGGTATTGAACATCAACACAGGAACTGGCCTGTTCGAGATTGCCATTCTGTTGAAGGTCACGGCTTCGGGCGATGCGCCACCGAACAAAATATTTGGCGTCTTGGAAATTGAATCGCTTGGTTTTGGCGTGACCCGTCTTGGCGCACCTGACGTCGAGCCATAGGTCCAGATCGCGCTGATCAATTTCGTTCCTTGGCATTTTCAAGGAAACTGACACAACTGGAGAAGTACATTGGCAGACGAAGGCAGCAAAATCAGCGTCACGGCGACAACCAACCTGTCTGTAGGCGGGTTGCGCCTTAAGGCTGATTTGAAGGCGTTCAGCGGGCCAGTGTCCTTCACCATTGCGTCACTTGAAAGTTTTTCGTTCCACGAAATTTGGGACCTTATTCGCAATGCCCTCAAAGCCGACCCGCTGGATATCGATTTACCTGATATCCCTGAGGGTCCGTGGGATGTGTTCACAAATGCCGAACTTTACCCGTCGATTTGGTTAGAGCCAAACGGTGAAAATGGGTCGAGCATGCATTTTCAGCTTAGCTTTGCGACTCCAATTAAGATCGGGGGTACCTCTGAAATTGGAGGGATCACGGTTTCTGTTGAGCCTGATTTTACCGTTGATGCCATTATGGTCGGTTATAATAAGGATAGCGGACTAGGCATTTCCGCCGCTGTGACCATGCCCACGACTAAGGGTGATGGAGCCAAGGGGGAGGTACAGAAAGTCGTTGATTATCCGTTCCCGCTCCCAGCCCAAAAAAGCAGCCCAACGCTCCAAATCCATTACCTTGGGCTCGGACAACGTATCGGTCCGCCGCCGATCTTAAACACCAATAGCGAAGACCCACTGACCGAAATATTCGACAACATCGAAAAGATTTTCTCGATGGACGATCCTGAAGCAGTGCTGACGGATCTGGCCCAAAATTATTACGATCCCAAGCTGGGCTGGTTTATAGCTGCCGATATTTCAATCAAGGCGTTCAATATCAAAGTCTTGTTCAACGACCCATCGATGTATGGGCTCGAGATTAAAGTTGGTGATAAACCGCCGACCTTTTTGTCAGGCCTACGTTTCGAAATTCTATATCAGAAGATAGGTCCCAATCTCGGGGTCTATTACGCCGCCGTTGATTTGCCGACCGCCATGCGACGAATTCCAATGAGCGGCTTTGTCCTCGTTCTACCGGGATTTTCGCTGTGGGTTTATACCAATGGGGATTTTCGGATCAATGTGGGTTGGCCTGTCGGAAAGAATTCAATTGGCATCAGTTGGGATATCCTCACGGGGTGGGTCGGGTTTTATTTTGCCAAGTTGCGCAGTGGCAATAACCCAGGTGCGAACCCGACTGTGCAATTCAATCCGATCCTTGCCTTAGGTATCGGTTTTCAACTTGAGGCCGGCGTTAGCATTGAATCCGGTGTGTTTTCGGCGTCCGTATCGATCACGGTTACGGTTACCATGCAGGGCCTTTTGGCGTGGTTGGACAAAGACGGAAACTCCGTGGCCAAGGCGCCAGACGCCTATTGGTTTGCGGGTACGTTTGAAGTGCAAGTCTTGATCAAAGGCGCCGTTGATTTCGCAATCATCAAGGCGTCAGTGACGATCAGCTTTTCCTTCAGAGCCGAAATCGCTGTGGAAAACGGGTACGGAACGGAACTGCTAATTAATGCGGCCGTGACGGCCCGCGCCAGCATAAAGGTTGTTTTCTTTACCGTACATTTCAGTTTCCACACGACAATCAGCCATAAGGTTACCTTGACCACAGGTGCGGCAGGAGTGGCGTCTGTCAACGGTCCGCAACAAGCTGGACTAAACGGTATCATCAGCGCGTCAAATCCGAAGGAACGCATGTTGACGGATCAGCTAAATGCTCCGCGCAAAGCCTATGCAGAAATTAACGTGGCTGCACGCGCACCTATGATGCCGCCAGCTAGGCTTGCACCTGAATTACGTGATCCAAACATCCAGATGATGCGGAGCACGCCGGTGCCGGATCACGTTACAGTTAACGTTAAGTTCGCCCTGCAAGGAACTGCTATTTATGGGAAAACTGTCGAGAAAAATCAATTCGGGACGGTAGGCTTATTACTTTTATCTGGACGCGATCTGAACAGTAAAGCCGACGCCGACACCCGCACTGATTTCGAAGATTTGGTTGCGCGTATGGTATGTTGGATGCTTGATATGCCCGCCGCTCAACCGCAACCAAATACGGCACATTTCTCCGACCGTCTCGAGACATTGTTAGTCTACCTCAAGTCATTGGATGCGATGGATTTTGCGGTGCAAGTCAAAGCGTTCTTTGCGCAAAACGTCACTTTTAAGGTCACCGGCGTCGACGGGGCTGTTGAGCCGGACCCCGAAGACAAAAACAAGATATGGACCGTGCTGCCAATGTTTGATGTGGTGACTATGACCACAAACGGCGTTGCACGCAACTTCCAAACCTATCAACCAATTCCCGATAACTACGCGCAAGCGGTTGATCTATACTTCGATGGTTTGAGCCTGTTTGGCGACAAACCGGACGCTGGTTATGATACGCGCGCCCTGCAACCCGAGGCCGTAAAGACCATGGGTGGATTCTTGTTTTCCGATTTTTATCTGATGCTGTCGCAGCATGTAATTACTGCTTTGCACGCGGATTCATTGGTCTTCGAAAAAGCAGACAAGCCCCCAGTTGACGACCAAACCGAGCTCGATGATCTGTTAGATAATTTTGACTATGCCTCTAGTTCAGGGTTCGTTTCGCGGGCGCTTTTGGGTGGGCAGCAATTGCCCGATCCGGCACTCGTTCCAAACCCGGTCACTTCCGGCAACGTTCATAACGTACCGACGGGCGCGATCTTTGCGCTATCGGGTCAGCAGATCCCCGTGGCGGCAACTGGTGCTGTGCAAACAGCGTCGGCGACTTTGACGTTCAGTGCTGGAATTGTTGACGCGCCTACTTGGATTGAGCTGGTCGATGGCGCAGATAATGTGCCTTTGACAGCGACGTTGCCGTTGCCTGATGCGGTGCCGCCAATGCCTGTGCCTGCTTGGTCAGGTGTGGGTTTAACACCTGATCCCGGCGACGTTGCGCCTGCCAGTGACGCGGGCAACATTGCCTTTTCGGTCCTCGATCCGCTGGCGGATGTTGATATGCGCCTTTCTACGCGCAGTCAGTCTGTTTGGACCGATACTGCCGATAAAAAACGTGCGATCGTGCAATTACCGACCCCGCTGCTTGCACTTGCTGGGCAACAAGATGACCTGACAGTTAAGCTTGCTATTGCTCAAGATCCAAGCGCCGATACCCCTGTGGTGGTGGTGGACGGTCAGGCCGGATTGATTTTTGATCTACCAATCAGCCAAGTAAGCACGGGTCGACCTACGGCGACACAAGACACGCAAACATCCGGCGTGTCGGCGAACCTTTATCAGGTTTGGGCAACAGATGACGTTTCCCGCGAGCGGCTACGTCAGGTTATTGAGGGCAGTGGCACGGCTAATATTTCGCTGCTTTATCTCGATAAAGACGGCAAAGAAATGTGCAGTGATGCGCTGGATCCTGGGGTCTTGCTGACGCGCACGAACTTATCGACGGTCAACCAAGCGAAAGAAGTCTCGTCGCGGATGCGGGCGCTCACGGCGACCCCGAATGCGGACCCTGCGTTTGCGAATTTGGACGCCGACCCTATGGGTTTCTTGCGCTTGATTTGGGAAGTTTCCGTCGTGAATGCGACTGGTTTTTACTTGTTCTATCGGACCACTGACGGCGAGGGTCTGCCTGCGCGCCTGTTTGCGCAAACGGCAACTGTTGATAATCCTGATGCGGCTCCCGATGATAGCCCTGATGCGGTGCCGATTGATGGCACCAATGGACAGGTGGCAACGATCCGTGTGCTCGTAACTTTTGATGACGCCCCTGTCGCAAGCGTTCCTCTGACTGGGGCCGCAAATTGCGTTGTCGCAGATGCGCTGGTCAACAAACCCGTTTCCATCGAGATATTTACCGGGGCAGGCGCCGCTCCTTCGTGGCATTCACGCCTGACTGCTGGCGAGCTTGGTTTCGAATTAGAGTGGAAGAACCAGAATACTGCTGAACCTAAAATCGGCGAAATTCACCCTGCAACGTTGTATCAATTGCTGCAATTTAATGTGCAAAACCTGTCCGGTGAGACCGGTGAAATATGGAGCTTGCCGCTTTCACCTGTGCAAGACACCAGTAGCGATTCAGAGGGAGGTACGCCTGATTTGACCGCGACTGCCGGTCCACAATATTACCGCCAAGCTTTTGAAGCGTACCGTTTTCTTGATGCACAGCGGGCAACGGTGGACGCTGAGAACGTCTATGCGCTTGCTGGCGCGCAGGTCGGTCTAAAATACCGCCTGACGGATTTGTTTGGTAATGCGCTTCCTGCGCAGGCACAGGCAACTGCCACGGGTGTTTATCATGATCCGCTATTCAATGTGACCCAGTGGCCGATGGTGCAGGGCAGCCACTATTTCACACCACCAATTGATAGTGCCGCGGATCAGGCGTTATTGGTCGTTTGTCTTGAGTTTGACACGCTCGGGCTTGATGCGATCGCCGCGCAAACGGTCGAAAGTAGTGGGGCCAATGCTGTCACGCAATTACAGGCACTCGCCCGCAAATACACGCTGATCTCCAATCAGTTAAAAGACCCAGGTACGACCCATGAATTGACGTCAAGTCTGTTAAGCGGTGGGCTCGATGTGGCTCAAAAACTGACCGATTTTGCGGATAGGATCGAGAATCTCATAGCTTTGCACATTAAGGGTGTTGCGTTTGTAGATGCCAATGGTGACGTCGAGCCGCTTAGGCTATCGCTGCAAGTGCCTGTGCCGTTCAGTACAATTCGCACGTTGCCCGACAACATCATGACGGTAACGACCAGCATCACTGCTGAACGCAGCGCACATCTTGCCGACGCTCTTGCAGCGAAGTTGCCTGAAGCGGTGCAAAGTACCGCTGATATTATGCCCCGACGCGGTGACGCATTCCCCGATTACACCAAACCGCGTACTGCCGACATGCTGTGTCCGATTGAGCCTGACACGGACCCGGGTAAATCGTCCTTGATCGTTTACGCACAAAATTTTGAAGCTGCGTTCAGAGACTTCAACGGGCAGGGCGGTATGATGAAACTATCAGAGCGAGCAGGTCTTGTGGCCGATGCGCAAAGCGATGAGGTTCGGACGCTTTGGGTTGTTCGATTTGCAGGCGATGATGCGGCTGGCGCTGGCATTCGCGTGACATATGACAAGGATCAGATCACCTATTTCGCGATCCCACCATTAAATATTGAACCGGTCTCGCGCGATGTGGATGGGGTTAACCATAATGGCGTCGATATGGACCAGTGGTCGCGCAATACGCTTGGTGCGATGGATCAGCTATTTGCGCCTGAACTTAATGTGGCGATCGCGCAATTGGCTGATGTTTTGGGGCCACTTCAAGATGACGGAGTTGTTATTGGGCTGACGTCAGATGTGCTGACGCAGGCAAAGCGCGATATCGCGGGGGCCATGTCGCGGACCTTGCAATTGATCCTAGAGCCGAGCCCCGCAGGTGATCAGGTCGGCGCTGCTGCACAACTTGAGCAAGCGATGCTATCGCGCCTTTCATCCGCGTACGAAATTTCCACGGTTTTGCAGGCTCCAGCAGCAGTCACAGTCCATGATGCTGATGGTCCTGTCACCCCAACCGGATCTCGACCGCCTGAACTGGTTGGCCGCGTTGGTCCGCCGCTCGCAGGGACGCAGCGGGAAAATGCACCAAAGGTCTATGACCTCAGCGGTGGCCGCTTGAACGCCAATACTGGCAATCAATGGAGCACCGTGATGGTGACCGTGACCGACCAAGGCGCGCAGAGATCCCTTGATTTGCCGCTTGAGTTTGACATCACAGCCTTGCAACATGACTTTGAGGCGTCGGAAGAATTTGACGGATACACCCCATCAAGTTGGCTAAGTTTTGTGTTGCCTCAAGATGGTCGGCCTGAAGACGATACTGCTCGGAATGTCCTGAATGTCCCGATCTCGTTGGACCCAATCGAAATTCCGATTCCGCTGCCGTTTGAGCCAACCGCGCCAAGTCTGACAAAACAGACTGCTATAGGGTCAACAATGACTTGGACACCCGGCGATAGTCTGACTGCATTAATTGAAGATGCGCTGAACTGGAAATATGCCACGGGCTTCAAGGCGCCTCTCGAAGCACAAGATCAGTTGTTCCTCGATGCGATTTTCGGCACTGGCGATGTCGCCGTCCACACGAACGGGGCGGCCAACGTCAATCCTGTTAATTTCAACCTGTTTGATGCGATGGCACGGTTCCAGAAAGGGTGGACTGTTTTTGCAAGCGCAATTCCATTCGTAATAGCGACCGCGCAATCAACGACCGCGGATAAGGACGCACGCGAAACGGCTGCCAAGCAGATTGCTGCAATCACCATGCTTGCATATGGAGTGTCCCAAGCTTGGCTTAACCCGCCACGTGAAGAACGCTCTTTGGATTTGGAACCAGAGGTCATTCATTACAAATTCCAGATGGAGTTCGACAGGGACATTCCGGGATGCCTGCAAATGAGTTTGGCTGGTTGGACATTGGACGACGCCAAGCAAGTTGCAAAGCCTGCACGTTGGCCAACTATCTACTTCACGCCGCAAACCGGTGACAATGATCTGCCTAAATGGGAGGTAGACGGCGTTCACGCAGAGCAACAGCAAGTGGGTGATCAGACCTGGTGGGTCGTCAAGCAGACCGTTGATGCTGCCATCGTGCCCGCGCATTTCAACTTCGAGTGGGATAATCTCAAACTAAGTGAACGACAGCTTGGACGCCTCCAGACGTGGGTCCGTCGAAACGCAGATTTGGTCGATAAACGCTACACTTCGGCGGCGTTTATTTATGAAACTGACGCCGTCAGTTTCGCCAGTCCTGGTGTGCCGTTGATCAACCGCGAAAACTTGGCACCCGTGACGCCAGATGCAGAAAGCACTCTCTATTCCGTGATTGTGTCATTGCTCTCGCCATTGAATTTTGGTGGCGTAGAACTTGCTCCTTATATTCGGTTACTCGGAGAATTCCGCTATGATCTGGTGACACCTACTGGGGGCGACAATATCCCGCTACAGGCCAGCTTTCCTCTGATATTACAGCCAAATCTTGAATTGGATGACCTTGATATGTCGCCTAAAATCGCAGCAAAGAGCATCGCTGCGGCGCTGATCAACCGACGTGCCGGATTCATTGGGCGTGGTGGCAATGTTTATCTAGATCTGTCGATTACGTTGTTTGGGTCCGAAGAAGGCCAGCAGATACCATTGATCAATATTGCACCGCTGTCGCTGGATGTGAGCAACGTTCCAGAGGGCTGGTGGGTCGACGCATAACGCCAGCGGGATCTTATGCTACCGACTGAAGTGAATTTCTACGGCGGAAATACATAAAAGCGCGCGGTCCAAAAGACCGCGCGCTTTTTGTTGCTGTTTGGGTATTGTCCTTGGGGTCAGTTGCCTATTGTTTGGGTCGCCCAAGGTTCGATCCGGGCCACGCGGGTGTAAACACCGTATTTCCTAGCCTGCGCACAACCGCTTCCCCAACTTACAATGCCGACTAGTGTTTCCACGCCTGCGATCGGGAAATCGCTTGGGCCGCCACTATCGCCTTGGCAGGCATCCTTGCCACCTTTGGCATAGCCCGCGCAGAACATATCGGATGTGATATCACCCCCATAGCTTGCTGGTTCATTGCACGTAGCCGTAGAAACCGCAGGTACGTCGACCTCTAGGAGGACTGGCGAGGTTGTCCCGCCTTGCTGGGTGCGGCCCCATCCAGTGACACGTACCAATATACCTTCGGTGATCGGGGTCTTGGTGGTGTTAAGGGCAATTGGTGTGCCCTGAGACGCATTTGTTGACAATTGCAACAGTGCAGCGTCGAAATCCATCGTCGCCGGATCCCAATTTGGATGCACAAAAATTTCCGAAACTGTCAGTTGCTCACCGCCTGTTGCATATGCCAGTGTCCCAAGCACGACGTCAATTTTTGCGCCATTCTTTTGGACTGACGACGTATCGACACAATGGGCTGCTGTCATGACCCAACCAGGCGCAACAAGGGAACCGCCGCAAAATTGGCTGCGCGTGCCATGCATGACAATCGCGGCTTGCCAGGGCACATCACTAATATTGGGGACCACCGTTCCGCCAACGATCAAGCTGTTTGTCTCGGCGTCGGATGTCGTCTCTTGGGCGGAAACGATGCCTACAGGCAAAGCGAGCAGCCCTGCGAGCAGGCTAGTTTGAATAAATTGTTTCATATTATGTCCTTTGTTTGGATTGAGGGGGGGTTACGTTCAGGACGGCGAGGTCGCCGAAGCCAGTTCTGGTGTGAAGCTCGGACAAAAGGGCGGGTTCTTGCCCAATCGACTGTGCCATTGCGACGGCCGCATCTGCGTCCACGCAGCCGTGTCCATACTGCCTGGAATGTCCGTTCACGTAGTCGGACGGGTCGCCAATAGCGCGTGCTGATTGGCGGATAATTGCGCGGGTTTCGCTGGCTGTCAGGTTGGGGTTTGCCCCCAATACCAGTGCACAAACGCCAGCAACAACGGGGCACGCGGCAGAGGTTCCCGAAAAGCTACTGTTATAGCTCCCATCAATATACCCCATGGAAACGGTATCTCCTCCGGCATCAATATAAGTGCCGGATGCATCATCGGTCGTGACGCCCATGCCTCCGCGTCCGCCTGATGGTGCGCATACCGCGATTTCTGCCCCTGTGTCAGAATACGATGCGCGGGTGTCGACGCTTGTTGAAGCGGCTACGGCCAGCACGTCAGGATGAATTGCGTAGCCGTTGAGCGAATTTGGCGCATCATTTATGTCTTGGCCTGAATTTCCGGCAGCGAATACAAGCACGGTGCCTTTGCCTCCCCGTCCTTGTGTGGCAGCACGGCTCAGGGCTTGGTGAATGCGCTCGGGCAATGGGTAGATTTTTGCCTTGGCGTTCCAGCTCGCGCTGATCACCCAAGCCCCCTTTTCAGTTGCGTAGTCAAACCAATTGGCCACATCGGCGGGCGAAAGGTGGCGCGCCATACGAAGAGGCATGAATTTCGCATTAGGCGCGACACCAACAGTTTTACCGGTGCCGGCGCGCGCCACTGCCAAGCCAGCGCAGGCGGTCCCATGCCAATCTCCAGCAGTTGCATCATTGCGGTCCGGTTCGGGACGCACATCATCGCTGTCACGGACAAAATCGTGGGCATGGACGCTGATCCCGGAAAGGTCGGGATGTTGCAGGTCGAAACCGTCATCAATCATTGATAGAACCACATCAGGATTGCCCATGTGTCCCATACGTTCCCACGCATCAATGACCCGCGCGTCTGCGCCTTGTTTTAGACTGAAAGTTGCGATGTCGTTATGCACTCCAGTGTTGCGCAGGTGCCATTGGTTCGCAAACAGCGGGTCAGAGGGCAGCTGCATCAGGAATGACGCAGGCGTGCAAAGATCGGGTTCCGCAGTAGCGATGAATTCCGATTCTTGCAAAGATTTTGCGATCTCGACGGCGTCTCCGTCGCGGTGATGGCGGACATCGAGCGTATAAAAACCGTCCTGCGGGCCGCCAAGAAAACGCAAGTTTCGCGCCTTGGCAAACGCCGCCATGTCTGCGCCGCTTTGCCCTTTGGCAAACGATACGTGCAAGGTGCCTTCGGGAACAAAGGGCACATCGTCATCCGACGAATGATACACAGGCAAGGGCTTCTCGTGGTTTGCACTGGCGATAGAATTGGTGCGACCTTTGGCTTGCGCCAAATCGCCGCCGCGCGGATCAATTTGGAGCACGTTGAAGTTGGCCACCTGTTGGCTCGTGATGATTGGTATGAAGGAACGGAACCGCGTTTCTGTTTCATGTGCTACGGCGCGGGTGCTGACGGGACGGCGAAAGGCCACGTGTTGCGTGCTTTTGCGGAACGACATGTCTGATCGGCCATATCGTATGCGGATTTTCAACGGCGCACCCCTTAAGTCGTCACGAAATTGGCCACGCTGCGAACGTCAAAACTGTTCACTGATATCGCTTGATATCTACTCGAGGGCCAAATTTTCCTTAGTATGTCAGGCCAGCGGATAAGCCGATGTGTCGCGCCGCACAGATTTGAGAAATTCGGAACTGATTACACTAATTTTGCGCGCAATGACCGACCGTGCGGACTGAAAAAGCATCGAAAAATAGCTTTTCATGACTGACATTACACCATTTGTGTTCGAAGCCTCAGGTTGATCGAGGTAGCGCTCGATTCTAGGTGGCTGTGCAGCCCATTAATTTGGTTGGGTGATCGGCGATAGTAACGCCTTCAAACATCTAGAGTTGGGTATTGCCTCGTCCGTTCTGATCAGTTTGTTTTCGAATTTTGCTTTGGCTTCAGCTCTGATCCAAATTTATTAGATCGCGATCAGTGTAACAGGGCTGACGTCTTTGCTTAACGCAACGGCGACTAAGCTATTCGAAAAAGTACATGCGTTCCATGAACGACAGTTGCCAGGTATTTCGAAAACATTTGCCGAAGTTTTTTTGCATGCGGAGAAACTGGAACGATGTCTCGGATGGCAAATTATGCTTGAAGAGAATAAGCTATCGGTCAAATTTTTCGATCTCGCGGACGGAGAGATGCCTGTGGCGTTAGAAGACAATCTCCTTGATTATATTTCAGAGCGTTCTCAGGTGAAATAAATGCCCTGAATGTGCGATGCAAAACGTATATGCTGAGCAGTTCCTTGAAATCATGGTAATAACCTGCCCATAAAATGTGCGCTATGCGTCGGATCAACATACTCAAATTTTGGTGGCTGCAGGTTGGTATCATTCATACCCTAAGACTATGCATCTAATCATGTTTTTTTAATCTATGTTGCGACAACATATGTCCATTTTCATACGGCTTTGTAGGTCTTTAGCGACGTCACATGCCTGACTAAACCAAGAACCGAGTGGCCCGGAACCTGACGCCATATATTGCAATCAATAGTGCCCCACTATTGCGGGCCTGCGTCGAAACGGTGACTTGGCAGGGACTAGCCGTTCAGTATGAGGTCCGACGCCTTTTCCCCAATCATGATCGCCGGGGCGTTGGTATTACCTGACACGATTTCGGGCATTATTGAACAGTCGGCCACCCGCAGCCCCGCAATACCGTGTACCCGCAGTTGATCATCAACCACAGCAGTTTTGTCGTGGCCCATCTTACAGGTGCCCGTCGGGTGATAGATTGACGCGGTGTTGTCGCGCGCCCAGTCAAGCGTTTCATCATAGCTATTGATGTCCAAATCGGGGTGCGGACGGTGTTCAACGCAAATTTTTGATGTAAGCGGCGCGTGCTGTGCGATACGGCGGGCGATGTTCACACCGGCAACCAGTGTTCGGCAGTCAGTTTCGGTCGACAGGTAATTTGGAATGATCTTGGGGTAGGCGCGTCCGTCACTGCTTGTCAGCCTAATTTCACCCTTTGATTCGGGGCGAAGCTGGCAGACCGATGTCGTAAACGCCGAAAACGCGTCGGCCCCTTTACCCGGATTTTCAGCCGACAAAGGTTGCACGTGAAATTGGATATCAGGCGTTTCAAGATCATCGCGGGTTTTGACAAACCCTGTCGCAAGGCTGGCAGCCATTGTCATTGGGCCCGCACGGAACATCAGGTATTTGAGACCGATCTTGGCTTGGCCAAACATACTGCCGACCTCATCGTTTAAAGTGGGCTCATGCGTTTTGTAAACCAAGCGTGCCTGCAGGTGATCTTGCATATTTTTGCCTACGCCGGGCAAGTCGGTAACCACTTCGATACCATGTTCACGCAACTGATCAGCCTCGCCAATACCAGACAGCATCAAAAGTTGCGGCGAGTTAATCGAGCCGCCGGACAAGATAACTTCGCGGTTTGCGGCGATGGTCTGAAACTTTCCTGATCTGTCTTTGTAGGTAACACCCGTCGCGCGCTTATCTTTGATAACGACTTTTTCAACCTGCGCATTGGTGATGATCGTCAGGTTTTCACGGTTTTTCACGGGGTTCAGGTAAGCCACAGCCGACGAACAGCGCCGTCCATTTTTGGAAGTTAACTGAAAGAAACCTACGCCTTCTTGGTCGGCACCATTGTAATCGGGGTTGAATTTATATCCGGCGGCTTGAGCGGCTGCGACCCATGCATCAGTGATCGGGCGCTGGATGCGCATGTTGGACACCGACAGTGGCCCCTGATCGCCATGAAATTCATCGGCGCCGCGTTCATTCTTTTCAGACCGTTTGAACAGCGGCAGCACATCGTCCCACGCCCAGCCACGATTGCCCATTTGGGCCCAGCGATCATAGTCTTGTGGTTGTCCACGCACATACAAAAGCCCATTAAGCGATGATGATCCGCCCAGAACCTTCCCGCGCGGCCATTCAATAGAGCGGCCATTAAGCCCTGGATCAGGCTCCGTCTTATAGCACCAGTCAACTTTGGGGTTATGGATGGTTTTGAAATAGCCCACGGGAATATGAATCCAGGGGTTCAGGTCTCGGCCGCCAGCCTCGAGCAAGATAACCCTATTCAACGGGTTTGCGCTGAGGCGGTTTGCCAGAACACACCCTGCTGAACCCGCGCCTACGATGATATAATCTGCCTGCATTTTTGGCCCCCAGAGCTTCATTAAAGAAAAATGTATACAGATGCGTTTCGTCATACTAGTCTTTTTATTGAAACTATAAGTCTCAATAATGAATCTTCATGGGAGGAGAAAAGCATGAGTACTTCAAAGAACCTGAGCAATATCTCGCGGCGGGACCTATTTAAGGTCGCGGGCCGTTACGGAATGAGCTCTACGCTGCTGGCAGCTGGGACGTTTGGTGGGGCAATGAGTCTCGCAAACCTCGCAAGCGCAGCGGAATCGACATACGATCGTCGTTTTAGCAAGCCTGCTAAGTATAATCTAAAGTTTGGTGCTGCTGGTTTTAACGCGCGCAACTTGTTGATCGAACGCGCTGGCGCGTTGGAATTTGCACGTGACCTCGAATCGCGCACAGACGGCGAAATTCGCATCGAATTTATCGGCGATAACCAAATCTGTGGACAGACATCCTGCGTTGAGAAGACACAGCAGGGCATCGTCGACATATATTCGGCGTCGACACAGAACTCTGCTGGTGGCGCACCTTACCTGAACGTGCTTGATTACGCATACATGTTCCGTAACCGTGCCGATCAGTATCATTTCTTGTATTCACCAGCGTCGCAAAAGCTGTTGCGTGATCCATACGAAAAACGCCATGGTTTGAAGTTCCTCTTTAGCCACGCTGAACTTCGTGGTCTGCAGATGGGCATGAACTTTGAAGATAAGCCGACAGTAACGTCGATTGATGACCTTGCCGGCACTAAGAACCGCGTGACAGGGACACAGCTAGGTCGCATCGCGATGAAAGCTCTGAACTTGAACCCGGTTCCGGTTGCATGGGAAGAAACGCTTGATGGTCTAAAACAGGGCTTGATCGATGGTGCAGAAACATGGGCATCTGCTGTTGCATATGCAAACATGGCGCCAGTTGTTTCCCAGTCGGTTCACCTAAACTTCTTCTGTGGTACAGAAGCGACCTCCATGAATGCATCCGTGTTCGATAACCTCGAAGGTTATTTGCAGGATGCTGTGATGGAATCTTCCTATTGGGCACAAACACACGTGCAGGCAGCGAACGAAGTCGCATTGATCAATACAGTTGGTCAGTCTGATCCGCAGCTTCCAAACACGATTTTTGCAAAAAACAACGTTCGCAACGCGTTCTTGTCCGATGCAGAAATTCGCAAAGCCGAAGAAATGTGTTCACCAGAATTCCAGCCTGCGCTGTGGGAAGAATGGCGCGAGCGGCTTAACGGCTGGTCCGGTGGTCACGACACGTATCAGGAAATCTATGACGAAGTTCGCACAATTGACCGGAACACGCTTCCTGAAAATGTTGAACCACGTCGTTGGTGGAAGGGCTAAGCTAGCCCCTTTCTAACAGATAAAAAGATTGGGCCGGCCTGAAAACGATTTTGGGTCGGCCCTTTTCACCTAAAAAACCCACTGCATTGTGGTGGTACATATTTCATTTTCGGGGGAGCCTAAATGTCAATTTGGTCAGAAGCGGGAGCTGTCATTCCAGCACTTTTTTCAGGCAATGCTTGGGAGATGCGAGACGCATTCTACACTGATGGGATGTGGCTGTTTTGTTTTGCATTCACCCTAATTGGCGGCATTGCTGCAAGTCAGTTTTTCAAAGCCGTGCCCTTTATGGACAAGCACTTGGAGCGTGGCATCGCGGTAACGACATATCTTATCATCGCTGCCATCATTTTCTGGGGTGTCATTGACCGTTTTGTATTTTCCAGCCAATGGTCGGGATCAACAACAATCCCTCCGTATCTGTTCATGATCATGGCATGGTTCGGATGTTCTTATAACGTCCGCCTTCGCACGCACCTTAGCTTTAGCGAATTTCGCGCCAAAATGAATCCGCCGCGTCAAATGGCGGCACTGACTATGGATACTGTACTTTGGTTTGGGTTTTGCTGGATCGCAATTACAACTTCGCTGAAGTTCACTGCATATTCCGCTGATAACTTTCAATTGGTTGATGGCGTCGACAACACGATGAAGTGGTGGTTCTACATCACTGTTCCTATCGCCTTCACACTGATGTCAGGCCGTGTCATCGGCAATTGGCTGGAGGACTGGAAAAACTTCAAATCGGGTCATCCGATCATCAAAACAGCCGTTATCGGGGGGGATATGTAATGTCGGATCCAACATGGATTACACTGATATCAATTTGCGTGACAATCTTTTTCATGCTCGGCACACCGGTTTTGCTGGTCATCTTTTATTGGGTCATCGCGTGTAGCTTTGTCATCGACCTACCGATCGATAACACTGGCAATGAATTGCTGAACGTCTTTAACAAGGGCTTTGCGTTGCTTGCGATGCCGCTTTTCATCTTAACGGGTGACCTGATCAACCAATCAGGTATCGCACGAAGATTATCGGATTTTGCATATTCCTGCCTTGGTTGGTTACGTGGTGGTTTGGCGATGGCATCGATCGCGGCATGTGGATTGTTTGCGGCGATCTCGGGGTCCAATTCGGCGACAACTGCAACAATTGGGTCGATGCTACACCCTGAAATGGTGAAGGGCGGTTATGACGAGCGGTTCTCTGCAGCGACTGCGGCTGCGGGCGGTACTGTTGGTATTATAATTCCACCGTCGATCATCTTTATCGTTTACGGATTTTTGCTGAACTTACCGATTTCTGACCTGTTTGTTGCGGGTATTATTCCCGGTGCGTTGATGGTTTTTGCGATGATGTTCACAGCGTTTATCGTCTGCACAATCAATGGCTGGGGCCATTTGATCAGCTTGTCAGCAAGCCGTGTTATCAAAACGGCAATCGGCGCTTGGCTTGGTTTCTTTGCCATTGGTTTGGTGTTGTGGGGGATCTACACTGGTAAGTTTTCACCGACCGAAGCCGCTGGTGTGACTGTTGGTTTCTGTGTGCTTGTCGGCCTTGTCAGCTATCCGCTGAACAAGATCATGGGCAGCTCTATTGATACGCCAATTTCTGAGAAGAGTGTTGCATCGATGATCGTTGTTGAAGGGTTCACCATCGCACAACTGCCATCAGTCGTATCGCGTTCTGCACAAATTACTGGTATTTTGGTGCCACTTATCGCCGTTTCTGTTGCAATGCAGCAAGTGATGTCTTCGCTTGGCGCAAAAGAGTTTATCGGTGATTTCGTGACAGGAATGGGCGGCTATTATGCAGTTCTGTTCACGTCTATGGCGATTGTGTTTGTCGCGGGCATGATCCTTGAATCGCTGCCCGTTACAATCATTCTGGCACCGATCCTTGCACCAATTGCGGCTTCCGTGGGTGTGGATCCGATCCACTTCTCGGTAGTCTTCTTGGTGGGTGCGTCGATTGGCTTCATCACCCCGCCCTACGGGCTGAACCTTTATGTGGCATCGGGCGTGACGGGTGTGCCATATTTCAGGCTGCTGCGCTATTCAACGATGTACCTTGTGTCACTGATCGCGGTTTGGTTCTTGGTTGCGCTTACCCCAGAATTGGCCCTATGGCTGCTTCCAGGCCGATAAAAAGTAGATAAACCCATGCCCGACGATAATCACTCTTCAGATGACCTAGGTAAGATCCCTACAAATTTGCGCCTGTTGATGGTGCTAGAAGAGCTGTGTCGGGCAGGGGTCCCCACCACACCCACAGAAGTAAACGCTATTCTGAAGCTGCCCAAGCCGACTGTGCACCGGCTGTTTCATACGCTTGAAGCCGAAGGGTTTGTGCAACGCGACATCGACGGGCGATCATATAGCCCGGGCGCGCGACTGCGGCGTTTATCGATGGATGTATTGTCGTCGCTGCGCATACGCACCGCAAGGCTCGCTGTTTTGAATGCGCTTGCCGAAGAGATCGGCGAAACTTGCAATATAGCGACCCCTGACCGCGAATCGATGATCTATCTTGATCGGGTGGAAACCAAATGGCCGTTACGCATTCAGCTGCCTATTGGGACCAAAGTCCCGTTTCATTGTACGGCGTCTGGTAAGATGTATCTCTCATCTTTCCGGCCCGCGCATTTGCGGACCTATCTGGCGGCGACAAAGCTGCGCCAGCTAACACCTGATACGATTACTGATCCGGTGCTTTTGACCCAAGAGCTGACGAAGATTGCAGAACGAGGCTATGCCACCGACAACGAAGAATTCATGGAAGGCATGGTTGCTGTCGCCCTGCCGATCCGCGATACGCATGACCGGTTGTTGGCGACATTGTCGATCCATGCGCCAACCCAGCGGATCAGCCTTACCGAACTGACCGCCCATGTTCCATTGATCGCGGAATCGGCCCAGCGTCTTATGGCGCTTCTTGGCGATGACGAAGATACCTAGCGCGGGATGTCAAAACCTGCGGGGGCCAAAGTGAACCCAGCAAAATCAAATCCCGGCGAAACAGTACATCCCACAAGGGTCCAATCACCTGTGGTGCGGGCCGCTTGCCAGTGACCCATAGGGACGATTAATTGCGGCAGCGCACCCGTTGCAAAATCGGGGCCCAGCAAATGGTCCGTTGCAGGGCCCGCATCTGCTGCGGCCATCGATAATATTAGCGGCGCACCCGCATAATAGTGCCAGATTTCAACGGAATCGACGTGGTGCCATTGGCTTGCCTCGCCGTCTTTCAACAGGAAATAGATGCATGTCCCTGTTGGGCGGCCTTCGTTCTCTGCCACCCAAGTTTGACGGTAAAACCCACCCTCTGGATGGGGCGATAGGTGAAGCTGTGCGATGATGTCTTGTGCTGTCATGGCGGCGGTATAATCTAGCCGCGTTACTGACCGCAAGGAGCGAGCCGTGCCTCAAAAAATTATCATTGTCGGCGGCGGTATCATCGGTGCGATGGCAGCTTACCGCCTGACCCAACAAGGCGCAAATGTGACTGTTGTAGATGCAGGTCATGCCCGCGCGACGGATGCATCTTTTAGCTGGATCAACGCGAGTTTTTTCACCGATGACGCATATTTTCGGCTGCGCACAGAGGGGATAACTGCCTTTGGGCGTCTGGGAAACACCCTTGATGTGCCTGTTACCAGCCACGGCAGTATCGTCTGGGAAGACGAGGGGCCTGCGTTTGATCGCCAACTGCACAGGCTCAACCGGCTTGGTGCGGATGTGCGCGTTATTGACGGTCAGGCGATCACCGCATTGGAATCTGCGATCATGCAACCACCAGAACGGGCGATGTTTTTCCCGTCAGAAATCGCAGTTGATTCAACCGCACTTGTGACGTCGCTATTGGCGGCCGCATCGGCGGCAGGGGCACGTATGCTAAGCGGGGTTTTCGTGCAAGGCGTTACCCAAACGGGCGACCGCGTCACAGGGATCACGACATCCGTTGGTGCAATACCTGCAGATCAGGTGATCGTTGCAACGGGAGTTGGCACGCAGGTATTGCTTGCAGGCATTGGACTTTCGCTACCGATGCTAAAGCGGCCGGGGTTGATGATGCGGACCCGGCCTATTGCGCAGACTATCCGGCATATCATTGCAAGCCCCACGCAAGAGTTTCGTCAACTGCCCAATGGGGCGATTCTTGCACCTGTTTCAGCGGGGCATCAGGCGGATACGTCGTCCGAAATTATGAGACCACCCGATGTCTTGGCTGACGCAGCGATCATCAGGTTACGGGCGATGCTACCGGACGCCGATTTGGAATGGGATCAGGTGATGTTAGCGGATCGTCCGATGCCACAAGATGGCCTGCCTGCGGTCGGCGCTATTGGGCCTGCGGGGCTGTATGTGGCGACAATGCATTCAGGGATCACGCTGGCGGCGATCATGGGAGAGTTGATAATGACCGAGGTGTTGGACGGGGTCAGCGCAAAAAGCGCTGATTTATTAGCGGCTTACAGACCGAAACGCTTTGGGGTATAGGGCCGCCTTGATGGCAGCCCTATGTTGTTAGATTAGGATTTTAAGATGGAACGACCTGCATAGATTGCCGTTTCGCCTAACGTCTCTTCAATGCGGATCAACTGGTTATATTTGGCCAATCGGTCAGAGCGGGACAAGGACCCAGTTTTGATCTGACCGCAATTGGTGGCAACAGCCAAGTCGGCGATTGTCGCATCCTCAGTTTCGCCGGACCGGTGCGACATAACGTTTGTGAACCGCGCGCGATGGGCCATATCGACGGCCTGCAGGGTTTCGGTCAACGTGCCGATTTGGTTCACTTTGACCAACATGGAATTGGCAGAACCTTTGGCGATACCGTCGGCAAGCCGTGCTGGGTTCGTGACAAACAAATCATCGCCGACCAATTGGATTTTGTCGCCGATTTTGTCGGTCAGCATCTTCCAGCCGTCCCAATCGTCTTCGTCCATACCGTCCTCGATGCTGATGATCGGATAGTCCTCGGCAAGCTTTGCAAGGTAATCCGCATTCTCAGCGGACGACAATGAAACGCCTTCGCCCTTCATTTCGTACTTACCATCGTGGTAGTATTCAGACGCGGCACAATCAAGCGCGAGGTACACGTCTTCGCCCGGTTTGTAGCCAGCTTTTTCGATAGATTTCATAATAAAATCAAGCGCGTCACGGGTGGAGTTGATGTTGGGCGCAAAGCCACCTTCATCGCCTACAGCTGTAGAGTGGCCATCTGCTTTAAGT
>CAJXTP010000025.1 GCA_913061335.1 uncultured Loktanella sp. | reverse complement strand
CACCTCTCTATTCGTCGGCAGCGTCAGATGTGTATAAGAGACAGGGCACCCGACCTTTAAAATCGGTCCTTACGGGCGCGGATTTCGGTGAAAACAGACGTACTGTCAGCAGTGTCCATTCCGATCGCGTGTTTTAACGCGGGCACGTCGGCCCGCAAAAATGGGTTTGTTTGTCGTTCAAGTGCGAGTAATGAGGGCACCGTCGGTTCCCCATTGATCCGTGCAGCTTTGATTGCTTCTACACGTGATCTAAGTTCAGCGTTGTCCGGTTCAAGGGTCAGCGCGAAAGCTGCATTCGATGCGGTATACTCATGGCCCGAGCAAATGATAGTCTCAGGCGGCAATGCGCGCAGCTTTTGCATGCTCTTCCACATTTGTACTGGCGTGCCTTCGAATAGGCGACCACAGCCAAGCGCCATCAGGCTGTCGGCGGTAAATACAAACCCGCTTTTTGCAAAATGAAACGCAATATGGCCAACCGTGTGGCCTGAAACATCCAAAATTTGCGCGTCTTCACCACAGACTTGAATGGTGTCGCCCTCAGCCACGGCGGTATTCAACGCAGGCAGACGGTGGGCATCTGCAGCTGCCCCGATGATGTGCAGGTCAGCGCGGTTGGCCAGCCCGTCCAACCCATCGACGTGGTCCCAGTGGTGGTGGGTTAGCAAAACAGTCGTCAGACGCCAACCGCCCGCCAAAAGTGCAGCATTTATCGGCGCGGCCTCTGGAACATCAATGACGGCGGCCTCTTTTGTGGCAGGGTTACCGATGATGAACGCATAGTTGTCTGCAAGACACGCGACGGTTGTCAACGTAAGGGTCATGGCAATTCGGTCCTGTCTTGCTAAGGTAGATTTAAGTTTCGCCCAAACAGGAGAGAACTGCAATGCATCTGGACGTGCTTGATCTGCGCAATTTCTATTATCGCAGCGCCCTTGGGCGGGCAGCGCAAAAGGTCATTCGCGATGAGTTGACCCAAATCTGGCCAGAGGCCAAGGGACAAACAGTTGTGGGTTATGGCTTTGCTGTCCCATTAATGCGACCCTATTTGGCACATGCGCGCCGTGTGATCGGCCTGATGCCGGGGCCGCAGGGGGTCATGCCGTGGCCTGCGGGGCAGCCAAATATCAGTGTGTTATGTGCAGAAACATTTTGGCCGATCCAAACCGGACAGGTCGATAAGCTGGTGGTGATGCACGGCCTAGAGACATGCGAAAACCCAACCGCGTTGTTGGATGAAATCTGGCGGGTGCTTGGACCCGGTGGGCGGGCTGTGTTCGTTGTGCCCAATAGGGCAGGGATGTGGTCACGGTCTGATAAAACGCCATTTGGGTTCGGGCGGCCCTATACGCTAGGTCAGTTAGAGGCGCAGCTGCGCAAGCATGACTTTATCACCGAACGAACCCTGTCGACGCTGTACCAACCACCGTCACACAAGCGGTTTTGGCGTAAAACGGCGGGGTTGCTCGAAAAAATTGGGCATAACCTGCCTGTGGTTGTCGCTGGTGGGGTACTGATGATTGAGGTCAGCAAGCAGATGGCGGCCCCGACACGACCAGGCCTGACCGAGGTAGTCAAACGTAAATTCCGCGCGTTGGAGGGCATCACAGCAGCGCCAGAAACTGCGCGCGATTCCTAGCGCAGCTGACGACAGAATTCATCAGAATCGGCGGTGCCATCGATGCCCGTCTTTGGCGCGGTTTGTTGAACGTTTTAAGATTCATTGGCTAACCCCGCAAATTGCGTTCGTGCGCCCCGAACATCTCCGGCAAGACAAGGCGTACACAATACACTGTACAAGGGCAGGTTCCTTTGCTGGTTAATACAGCGTTTACCGCCACAAACCTTAACAATCATAATGGATTAAGGGTTCCTTAACGTTCACGGTAGCCCGTCAAAATGAACTCATATTATGAGGCGGCGGCAGGTTTGGATGTTTGGCATGCGACAAATGGTGTCATTTTGACGTCGCAAGGCGGTTGCGACAGCCCAATTGCTCTGCTACATCGACGCTGATTTTACCGCTTACGCATGTTTGTGTAGGTGTGTGTACGCAAGCCCTCCTGTCGTCGGAATAGTCCGACGGTTTGGGACTGGGCTAAAGACATCGGAAGGGTGGACGTGTCCGAAACAGTAGGAATTTCCACAGGCATCGCTGCGCGCTATGCGACAGCCGTGTTTGACCTCGCCCGCGAAGGCAAGGCAATCGCTGGTCTTGAAAAAGACGTAGACGCGCTGGATGCCGCAATGGCCGAAAGTGATGACTTGCGCATATTGCTTTCTTCACCGCTTTATAGCCGTGACGAACAAGCCACTGCGATTGGTGCAGTTTCCGCGAAAATGAAGCTGTCGAAGACGACAAGTAACGTCTTGGCGCTGATGGCGTCTAAACGTCGTTTGTTTGTACTGCCACAGCTTGTGGCGACGCTGCGTGCCAAGATTGCAGAACACAAAGGCGAAGTGACCGCCGAAGTGACATCTGCCAAGGCGCTGACAAAGGCGCAGTCTGACAAGTTGGCAAAGACACTCACGGCGCAAATGGGCGCCGATGTGAAGATCAAAGCGACCGTGGATGATAGTCTCATCGGCGGTCTTATTGTAAAAGTTGGCTCGAAGATGATTGACACGTCGATCAAATCCAAGCTGAACGCACTCCAGAACACTATGAAAGAGGTCGGATAATATGGCGATCCAAGCGTCTGAAATCTCTGCGATCCTAAAGGACCAGATCAAAAACTTTGGCCAAGAGGCCGAAGTGGCCGAAGTTGGCCGTGTGCTTTCCGTCGGTGACGGCATTGCGCGCGTTTACGGGCTGGACAATGTCCAAGCCGGTGAAATGGTTGAATTCCCCGGTGGTATCCGCGGAATGGCCTTGAACCTCGAGACTGACAACGTTGGCGTTGTTATCTTTGGTTCTGACCGCGATATTAAAGAAGGTGACGTTGTAAAACGGACCAACTCTATCGTTGACGTACCAGCTGGCGACGAACTGCTTGGCCGTGTTGTTGACGGCTTGGGGAACCCAATTGACGGCAAGGGCCCAATCAACGCGAAAAAGCGTTTGGTTGCTGACTCTAAGGCGCCGGGCATTATTCCACGTAAATCTGTTCACGAACCAATGGCCACTGGCCTGAAGTCCGTTGATGCGATGATCCCAATTGGCCGTGGCCAGCGAGAGCTGATCATTGGTGACCGTCAGACTGGTAAAACAGCGATCGCACTTGATACGATCCTGAACCAAAAGACAATTAACGACGCAGCCACAGACGAAAGCCAAAAGCTTTACTGTGTGTATGTTGCGATTGGCCAAAAGCGGTCAACTGTTGCGCAGTTGGTGAAAAAGCTCGAAGAGTCCGGAGCGATTGAATATTCAATCGTTGTGGCTGCGACAGCGTCCGATCCAGCACCGATGCAGTTCCTTGCACCATACGCTGCGACCGCGATGGCAGAGCACTTCCGCGACAATGGCCGCCACGCGCTGATCATCTATGATGACTTGTCCAAGCAGGCTGTGTCCTACCGTCAAATGTCTTTGCTTCTGCGTCGCCCACCAGGACGTGAAGCCTACCCAGGTGACGTTTTCTACCTTCACTCGAGACTTCTTGAGCGGTCAGCTAAGCTGAACGAAGACAACGGGTCCGGTTCTTTGACCGCGCTGCCGATCATTGAAACACAGGGTGGCGACGTTTCTGCGTTTATTCCAACAAACGTGATTTCAATCACTGATGGCCAGATCTTCTTGGAAACTGAATTGTTCTTCCAAGGTATCCGTCCAGCCGTGAACACAGGTCTGTCAGTTTCGCGTGTTGGCTCTGCTGCACAAACAAACTCGATGAAATCTGTCGCTGGTCCAGTGAAGCTCGAGCTTGCTCAATACCGTGAAATGGCTGCGTTCGCGCAGTTCGGCTCCGATCTTGATGCATCCACGCAGCAGTTGCTGAACCGCGGTGCGCGTTTAACTGAGCTGATGAAACAGCCACAGTATTCGCCATTGTCCAACGCTGAAATCGTCTGCGTCATCTATGCAGGCACCAAGGGTTACTTGGATAAGGTCGCCGTCAAAGACGTTGCCCGTTTCGAGGCTGGTTTGCTCAAGCACTTGCGTACCAACGCAAAAGACGTGCTCGACATGATCACCAAAGAAGATCCAAAAATCAAAGGTGAAGCAGAAGACAAGATCAAGGCCGCTATTGACGCGTTCGCCAAAGATTTCGCCTGAACCCTTCGCTGAAGATAAGGAGACTTAGCTTTGCCTAGTCTTAAGGACCTTAAAAATCGGATCGCGTCGGTCAAATCGACCCGCAAGATCACCAAAGCGATGCAGATGGTCGCGGCAGCAAAATTGCGCCGCGCCCAAGATGCAGCCGAGGCGTCCCGCCCTTACACTGAACGGTTTAACACCGTGATGACTGGGTTGGCGTCTGGTGCAGCAGGCTCTGCCTCTGCGCCACGGCTTCTGTCGGGCACCGGCAGCGATCAGACCCATCTTTTGGTGGTTATGACTGCTGAACGTGGTCTGTGCGGCGGCTTTAACGGCAATATCGCAAAATTGGCGCGCTCCCATGCGCAAAAATTGTTGGCCCAAGGCAAGACGGTGAAAATCCTGACTGTCGGCAAAAAAGGCCGCGACGTTATCAAGCGCGATCTTGGTGAGCACTTTGTCGAGCACGTGGATCTGTCTGCTGTAAAGCGGATCAGCTACCACAACGCACAAAGCATCGCTAAGGACGTGTTGGCTAAGTTTGATGGTGGCGAATTCGATATCGCGACGATCTTCTTTTCACGCTTTGAAAACGTTGTGACCCAGCACCCAACCGCATCACAGATCATTCCGGCGCAGTTTGAAGCTGTTGAGGGCGGTGAAACGTCCCTCTACGACTACGAACCGTCAGAAGAGGCCGTCTTGGCTGATCTTTTACCGCGCGGTGTGGCCACGCAGATCTTTGCTGCATTGCTCGAAAACGCGGCATCCGAACAGGGTGCACGTATGTCAGCAATGGATAACGCGACACGTAACGCTGGTGACATGATCGATAAGCTGACGATTGAGTATAACCGCTCGCGTCAGGCCAAGATCACGAACGAGCTGATTGAAATTATTTCGGGCGCGGAAGCGCTCTAGAAACCCGGAGAAAACCATTATGGCAAACGCTAAAGGTAAGATCATTCAGATCATCGGCGCCGTCGTTGACGTGCAGTTCGGTAACGACCTGCCACAAATTCTGAACGCGCTGACAACAGATAACAACGGCAAGATGCTGACGCTCGAAGTCGCCCAGCACCTTGGTGAAAACACCGTACGTACCATCGCGATGGACGCGACCGAAGGTCTGGTTCGCGGTCAAGAAGTCACTGACACGGACGCGACAATTCAGGTGCCAGTTGGTGACGCGACACTTGGTCGTATTATGAACGTTGTTGGTGATCCGGTTGACGAAAAAGGCCCGATCCTGACAAAGGAACGTCGCTCTATCCACGCCGAAGCGCCAGCATTTGAAGACCAGTCCACTGCGTCCGAAGTTCTGGTAACAGGCATCAAAGTTATCGACCTTTTGGCGCCATACGCCAAGGGTGGTAAAATTGGTCTGTTCGGTGGTGCCGGTGTTGGCAAGACGGTTCTTATTCAAGAACTGATCAACAACATCGCGAAAGTGCACGCTGGCTATTCCGTATTTGCGGGTGTTGGCGAACGGACACGTGAAGGTAACGACCTTTACTACGAATTCATCGACTCTGGCGTTATCAACAAAGACGATCTGACAAAGTCCAAAGTGGCTTTGGTTTACGGTCAGATGAACGAACCTCCCGGTGCGCGTATGCGTGTTGCTTTGTCCGGCCTGACAATGGCGGAATCCTTCCGTGACCAATCCGGTACTGACGTTCTGTTCTTCGTGGACAACATCTTCCGCTTTACACAAGCGGGTTCCGAGGTGTCGGCGCTTTTGGGTCGTATTCCTTCTGCTGTTGGCTACCAGCCAACATTGGCCACAGACATGGGCCAGATGCAGGAACGCATTACATCCACTAAGAACGGTTCAATCACATCTGTGCAGGCGATCTATGTACCTGCGGATGACTTGACCGATCCAGCACCTGCGACATCGTTTGCGCACCTTGATGCGACAACCGTTTTGAACCGTGCGATTTCCGAAAAGGGTATCTACCCTGCGGTTGATCCGCTCGATTCAACATCGCGTTTGCTTGACCCGGCCATCGTTGGCGAAGAGCACTATGCAGTGGCAAACGAAGTGCAGCAAACGCTGCAGCGGTATAAGTCGCTTCAGGATATCATCGCGATTTTGGGCATGGACGAATTGTCAGAAGACGACAAATTGACCGTGACACGTGCGCGTAAGCTTGAAAAGTTCCTGTCGCAGCCGTTTGACGTTGCTCAGGTCTTCACGGGCTCGCCTGGTGTTCAGGTTGCTTTGGAAGATACAATCGCGTCGTTCAAGGCCGTTGTTGCAGGCGAGTACGATCACCTTCCAGAGAACGCTTTCTACATGGTTGGCGGTATCGATACAGTGATCGCTAAGGCAGAAAAAATGGCGGCTGACGCTGCTTAAGGAGGCCACCTATGGCAAACGTACAATTCGATCTGGTCTCTCCTGAACGTCTTTTGGCGTCAGTTGAGGCAAGCGAAGTGCAAATCCCAGGCGCTGACGGCGACATGACGGCAATGGAAGGCCACGCGCCAACCATTACTACATTGCGGCCCGGTGTTCTGCGGGTGGTGCATAGCGGCGGGACCGATGAATATGTCGTGTCCGGTGGTTTTGCGGAAATCACAGCAAAGGGTGTGTCTGTTCTTGCTGAACAGGCGCTGCCCCGCGGTGAGATGACCCAAGAGGTGTTTGACGAGATGATCGCTGACGCAAAAGCCGCGATGAAATCTGCTGAGGAAGTGTTCAAAAACGAACCCGGCCCCGTAGATGATGCAGCCAAGCTGATTTCCGACATGGTCGCCATGGGCGGTCATATCGGTTTGACGTCAAACTAAGACCTCATATCGAAAATGTGACAGAAGGCTCCGCAGTGCGGGGCCTTTTTTCTTGGCAATATCGTATTATTGCCCCATTGGTTGTCTATATTTTGGAAAAACAGATATTAATTAGGCCGCTAAAATGCGTAAATTAGAGAGCAATGTAATCGGAATTGATCAAGGCGACGTCGTCTTGTTTTCAGATTTTGAACATGACGGGCAAATGTGGACCGGTGAAGGGTCGCGCAATACGCGCATGGCCGTGACCTACTCTGAACAGTATCGAACTGTGCCAAGTGTCTATGTGTCAATTTCGATGTTGGATGTGTCCAACCGTAGCAATTCCCGCTCGGATGTGCAGGCTGAAAACATAACCGACAAAGGTTTTGATATTGTGTTTCGCACATGGGGCGACACACAGGTCGCCCGCTGTCGCGTGGCATGGCAGTCTATCGGCGCAGTGCGCGCCGATGATGACTGGAATCTTTAGGCGGAATACATACCTTCGTAGATCGGGCCGAGCGTCTTGTGATCAAACAAGGACGACACAGATGTGCCGTTCCATGTGTTCAAAATCGCTTGCCCAAACATTGGTGCCGTTGGGACAATCCGGATATTCGGGCAGGCTTTGACGGCATCTGTGGCCTCGATCGTGTCGGTAATCACCAGGTTTTTCATGACTGATTTGCTGACCCGTTCGATCGCGGGGCCAGACAGAACGCCGTGGGTAATATAGGAATGAACTTCTGTCGCACCGTGTTCCATAAGGACTTCGGCAGCTTTGCAAAGCGTGCCAGCGGTGTCGACGATATCATCCACGATCAGGCAAGTGCGGCCCTTCACATCACCGATGACAGTCATTTCGGCGACTTCACCTGGTTTACCACGCCGTTTGTCGACGATGGACAGAGGGGCGCCAATACGCTGTGCCAGATCACGGGCGCGCGCAACGCCGCCCACATCAGGGGACACGACCATCAAGTCGTCGCGGTTGCCTTTGAAATTGTGCATCACATCGAGCGCAAAGATCGGGCTCGCATAAAGGTTATCAACAGGGATGTCGAAGAATCCTTGGATCTGCGTCGCGTGCAAATCAAGGGTGAGAACCCGTTCAATGCCAGCTTCCACCATCATGTTTGCGACCAGCTTTGCTGTGATTGGCGTGCGTGCCTTGGAGCGGCGATCTTGTCGTGCATAGCCAAAGTACGGAATCACAGCAGTGATGCGACCCGCTGATGAACGGCGCAGCGCGTCAGAAATAATTAGCAATTCCATAAGGTTATCGTTAGCCGGGTTCGATGTTGGTTGGATGATATACATATCCTCGCCGCGGACGTTCTCGTATACTTCGACAAAAATCTCACCGTCATTGAAGCGTTCGACCCGCGCGTCGACCAGCCCGACCTCAATGCCGCGGTGCATGGACATACGGCGGGCGACAGCATGGGCTAACGGTTGGTTGGCATTACCAGAGATCAGCTTTGGCTCGTTAAGGTGGGGCATGGAAGGATGGTCCTTTGGCAGAAGGGGAGCGGTTATGACAGATTCGTGACGTTGACATGGGGGTAGCACACAGCCACCTTGCCGCAAACTAACAGCAGCCTGCCGGAGCACAAAATGCCACATATCGACTACTTCTTTGCAACGCTTTCACCTTTCACCTATATGAATGGCCTTCGGGTCGAAGATATCGCGGCGAAACATGGTGCAACCATCACTTATAAGCCGCTTGATATCATGGCGTTGTTTTCCCGAACGGGTGGTTTGCCACCAAAAGACCGCCACCCAAACCGTCAGGAATACCGTTTGCAGGATATGCGCCGTCGTGCGGCCCTTGCTGAATTGCCAATAAATCTGAAGCCTGCGTATTGGCCAACAAATGGCGCACCGTCTGGATACGCAATTATTGCAGCGCAGAACGCTGGTGGTGGTGATCTGGGTAAACTCGTGCATAGTTTTGGCGCGGCGTGCTGGGCTGAAGACCGCGATATTTCGCAAGACGATGTGATTAAGGACTGCCTACAGGGCGCCGGTTTCGACCCGGCGCTTGCTGATAGCGGATTGCTGACCGGCGCTGATACCTTTGCATCAAATTTAGACGAAGCAGTGCGGCGCGGTGTATTTGGCGCGCCATTCTTTATAACCGATCAAGACGAGCGGCTGTGGGGGCAGGATCGCCTTGATGATCTGGACGCGGTTTTGGCGGGCAACGTTTAAGCCCGCCAAAGCATCGGCGAACCCCTAAGAGCGCAGAGCTTGCAAGAATTGATCAACCGCGTCGTGCGTCATGGACCAATCGGTTACAAAACGTCCGATCAGCGGTTGATCAGGGTCGCCAGTTTGTGGGTCTCCGTTCCAAACATAGTAATGTGCGCCAGCATCTTGAACTTTCTTATGATCGCGGCGCGGCAGTTCCGCGAATATCATGTTTGCTTGTGGTTCAAACAACAGTGAGGCGGTATTATGGCCGCGCAATCCGTCTGCCAGCCGTGCGCAGCTGGTGTTTGCGGCAGTCGCCAAATCGTGCCAAAGGTTGTTGGTCAAATAGGCTTTCATCTGCGCTGACAAATAGCGGTGCTTGGAAAATAAATGCCCGCCGCGCTTGCGCCGTAGCTCAAATTCCCACGCCAGTTTTGGATCGAAGATAACACAGGCTTCGACGCCCATAAGACCATTTTTGGTGCCGCCAAAGCTGACTGTATCAATGCCTGATTTCCACGTCATATCCGCAGCTGAGCAACCCAAAGACACTAGCGCATTGCAGAAACGCGCGCCGTCGAGGTGGGTTTTGGAGCCGAAACTGTGGGCGATTTGCGTGAGTGCGCGGAGCTCTTCAAGACTATGAACCGTACCCTTTTCAGTGACTTGGGTGATCGACACGGGGCCGCGCTGTGGGCCATGCACGCCACGCGATTCTTCGGCTTCCATTGTAGCGCGCAAAGCAGCTGGCGTCATTTTGGCGTTCTCGGCGGGCACCAAAGTCAGCTTGGCACCGGAATAGAACTCAGGCGCGTTGCATTCGTCTTCGTGGATGTGGGCCATCGGAGAGCAGAAAATAGTGTCCCACGGGTTCGCCATTGTGGCCAGCAGGATCGAATTCGCCGCGGTGCCAGTGGCGGTCAAATAGACAGCGGCCTCTGGAGCCTCAAATAGATCGCGGATCATCTGCGTGACTTCAACCATCAGGCTGTCTTCGCCGTACCCCGATTGATAGCCAGCATTGGCGTCCATCATGGCCTGCATAACCGATGGATGTGCCGGACCTGAGTTGTCTGATGCGAAAAACATTATGTTGGTTCCTTGATGATGTGGTCGTCCCAATCGTCTTCGTGGACCTGATCTTCGGGGATCGTGCGGCCCTTCATTGATACGCCGGCCGCGTGGACTGTAGCAGGGTCGCCGCTGATCAATGGATGCCAGTCGTATAGGTCACGGCCCTCGTAAACCAGTCGGTAAGCACAGGTCTGTGGAAGCCAATACATGTTATCTTCCAAAGTCTTAGGCGTCATGACGATGCATTCGGGCACAAATTGGTGGCGGATCGGATATTTGGTGCATTGGCAGGTATCACCGTCAAGCAAACGACAGGACACGCGGGTCAGTTCTACCTTGCCGTCTTCGTCTTCAAGTTTGTTTAGGCAACACTTGCCGCAGCCATCGCACAACGCCTCCCATTCTGGGCGGGTCAGGTCATCCATCGGGATTGTTTCCCAAAACTTGGGGCGGAACGCGTCAGACATTAGCGAGGATTTCCCGTGCAGTGACGCAATCGGCGTCCATTTGGATGATAAGCGCGTCGAGACCGTCGAATTTCAACTCGGGCCGCAAGTATGCGACCAAGGCGACGGACACTGTGGTGCCGTATAAATCACCCTTGAAATCGAAAATGAAGGTTTCGCAATTGGGCCGGTTTTCGCCAAACATCGGCCGCACACCGATCGACGCGGCACCGTTATAGCTGCCCGCATGCGGGCCATCGCGCACGTCGATTTTGACGGCATAGACCCCAAATTTGGGCGGGTGCAATCCGTCGATGGACATGTTTGCAGTCGGATATCCAAGGTCGCGGCCACGTTGGTCACCACGGATCACGATGTTCTCTAAGCGGTGCCAATGGCCAAGCATCTTGGCTGCATCATCGGGGCGTCCGTCGCTCAAGGCTTGGCGGATTGCCGTGGACGAAATATCTGCGTCACCGACCTGCATCATCGGGGCGATGGTGACACCAAAGCCCATCTCAGCACCCATTTCAGCTAGCGTTTTAGCATTGCCCTTACGTCCTTGGCCAAAACAGAAATCGGCCCCAACAACGACGTGTTTCAAACCAAGTTGATCCGCGATAATTGTTTGTGCGAAATCGCGGGCTGATAGCGACGCGAGGGTATCATTGAACGGCACTTCATAGAGTTTTTCAACGCCAAGTTTTTCCAAACGGTGCGCTTTTGCTTCGGCATTCATCAGGCGGAACGGGTTGGAAACGTTGGAAAAATAGCTGCGTGGATGCGGCTCGAACGTCATTATCCCGAGGGGTGCGCCTACATTTGCGGCGGCCTTGCGGGTCAGGTCGATGACCGCTTGGTGCCCGAGGTGCACGCCATCGAAATTACCAATCGCAGCGGCGGCACCGCGATCGTTTGGATCTATGAAATGTGTGTCACGAATAATGCGCATGGTATTGCGTATCGCGCCTTTGACGGGCGTGCAAGTTCAGGTCGCGTGCTTAGTCGAATTTGCGGCTTGGGGCCAAAACAACGGCTTCGCCGACAAGCACCTTTTTGTCGTTCACAAGGCAGCGTGTGTTCATGGTGACGCGGCGTTTTGAATGGTCGATGTCGATGACTTCTACCTCGGCCAAAACCATGTCGCCGGGGCGTACGGGCGCGAGGAATTTCAGCGATTGTCCAAGATAAACCGTGCCGTGGCCGGGAAGCTGTTCGCCGATGACTGCGGAGACCAATCCGGCTGTTAGCATGCCGTGGGCGATGCGGCCGCCAAAAATGGTGTCTTGCGCGTATTCTTCGTCGAGGTGGACAGGGTTCCGGTCGGTGGACACTTCGGCGAAAAGTTCGATGTCACGATCAGTCACGATCTTGCGGATCGACCGCGTCATGCCGATTTCGATGTCTTCGATGCAGATGGTGCCGCGTGGTGCGTTGTCCAACATTTCGTTCCCGCCGAGTAATAAAAGAATACCCACGTGAGGGCTGTTGTAACTTTATTACTTTGCAAGCGCAGAAAGTCAAGTCCTAGCGTAGGAACCCAATTGCAAAGGTCGGTGACATCATTTCCGTTTCTAAATAAGCACTTAGTGCCGTTGCATCGGGGTTTTGTGCCGTCTTTGTTTCGGTTGCGGCTAGGCCGCCGGTGATGAAAAGCGTGTCGAGGTCTTCTTGCATGCCGCCGAGGATGTCAGTGCCGATTCCATCGCCTATGCAGATGATGCGTGGCTCGGATGAAAGAAGGTCTAATCCAGCGAGCCGCAGCCGCGCGAGGTCATAGATCGGCGGGTGTGGTTTGCCAAAATACAGGCTTTCACCGCCCATTTCTGTGTAGAGCGCGGCCAACGCGCCAGCGCACCATTCGCGGGTTTCACCACGGTCTACGATGATGTCGGGATTGGCGCAAAGCAGCTTAAGGCCACGTTCGCGCGCAAGTAAGAAATCGGCGCGATTTGCCTCTGGATCGGCTTGCGTATCGAAGGGGCCACAGCAAACGATGCCGGTGGCTTGCGCCAGCGGAACCTGTTGAATGTCCATTGGATTATCGAGCACTGACAGGGGCTTAAAGAAATCTGCGTCGCGGATAGGCTCGCCCATGAACCAGACCTTTTCACCGACAACACCGCCAAACATCGCGGCGCGCGCGCTATCCCCAGACGTCGCGATTGTATCATAGCAATCATCCGGAATACCCATGCCTTTGATCTGTTCAGCCACAGAAAATCGCGGGCGCGGCGAGTTGGTGACAAGCACCACAATGCCGCCTTCAGCGCGGAATTTCTGCATCGCGGCGACGGCTGCGGTGAAGGCGTCGATCCCGTTGTGCATACAGCCCCAAAGATCCACAAATGCGGCGTCGTAATTGTCTGAGACGTCAGAAAAATGGCTGATGATCTTGGTCATGGGGAACCTGTCTGTTGGGGCAAAAGGGCTGTATTTTTTGCATAAGTTACGCATAAGTTTTGCATAAGCGACAAAAAAGGGGCGCACGCGGCGCCCAATTTGTACAGTTTAGGAGGTTTTCAGATTTGGAATGATCTGCTTTTTCCGGCTCATGACGCCTGGCAGCACAACTGTGTCGCCGGTGACTGTCGCGCCAAATGATGCCTCGGCGACTGTTTTGGACAGCGCGTTCGGGATCATCATGGTGGCTTGTTCGTTGAGGATGTCGACGACGAACAGCAGGACTTGGTCAACGCCGTCCTCGGTTGCCACATCGGTCATGGATGCCATGATGGATGCCTTGCGATCCAGCACGATGGCGGGCGCAGTGGTTTCCAAAACCGAGACGCGGAATTTGGTGTCACCGACGGCGTATTCCTTGCTGTCCATGCGCAAAAGTTCTGCGTCAGAGAACGAAGACACGTCTGATTTGGCCTCAAACATTTCGGTCGCGTAGGCGCCCATGTCGATGTTCAAATCAGCGGCGAGGGATTCAGCGAGTGCTTTGTCCACGGCTGTGGTTGTCGGCGAGCGGAATTCCAGCGTGTCGGAAATGATGCACGACAGCATCAAGCCCTTGATCGCGTCTGGCATGTGCGCTGCGTGGTCGCCCATCAGATCGTGCATGATTGTCGCGGTGCAAGCCAGCGGACGGATCGTAATGTCGATTGGTCCAGCTGTTTCCAGACCGCCAACCAATTTGTGGTGGTCGATGATCGCGGTCACGTTTGCGCCGTTGATATTGGCAGGCAATTCCGCAGGGTTGTTGGTGTCAACGATCACGACGTCTTGGCCGTCGGCGACGTCTGTGATGATCTCGGGTTGATCAAAGCCCCAGCGCGTCGCCACAAAGGCGGCTTCGGTGTTTGGCGTGCCCAAAAGTTTGGCTTGTGCGTCTACACCAGTGTGGTTCATGAACCATTCCCAGATCAGCGCAGAGCCGAGGGAATCAGTGTCGGGCGATTTGTGCCCAAAAATCAGAGTTGTCATTGTTTTATTCCGTTAAATCAGAGAGGATTTAAGCGGCTTATAAAGGGAGAGGTCATGGCTGTCACGTTGCAGATTGCCCATGGCCGGTATGACGTATGACTAAACCACGCGAGGCGGATTTATATGCCCCTGTGAAGGCATTCTTGACGCGCCAAGGCTATGTCGTGAAAGGCGAGGTCGGGGCTGTGGATGTCATGGCTGTGCGCAAAGGTGATGCGCCGGTTTTGGTCGAGCTGAAGTTGGGGTTTTCATTGACGTTGTTCCATCAGGGGATTGACCGTTTGTCGGTGACCGATTTGGTCTACGTCGCTGTCCCCGAAAAGGACGGTAAGGCGGCGATCCGCGCGCTTAAGGATAATGTGAAGCTTGCCCGCCGCGTTGGGCTGGGGGTTTTGACGGTGCGGTTGCGCGACGGTCATGTGACGGCCCATGCTGATCCCGGTGGCTATGTGCCCCGCAAACAGCCAAAATCTGCCAAGAAGTTGCTTAAGGCGTTTGAGCGGTTGAAGGGTGATCCCAATGAGGGTGGCGCGACGCGTCACGGATTGGTCACCGGGTACCGTCAGGATGCCTTGCTGTGCGCAAGGTTTTTGGCGGTGCATGGTCCCAGCACAGGCGCCAAGGTTAAGACATGGGCAGAGGTTCCTGCCGCGACTAGCATCATGGCGGCTGATCACTATGGCTGGTTTGTGCGGGTGTCGCGTGGCGTGTACGATCTGACGGATGTTGGCCGAAGCGGTCTTACTGACTGGGCGGATGTATAGTTCGTCTTTGACAGTGATAAAATTTGGAGCGGTGATATACGGGGTGCCCACAAGCGTTTGCTTGTCCGCACCCCGCGCCGCCGGCCCTGTGCATACGTATTAGCCGGGCAAAATCATCCGCTGTCCTGTGCGGATCAGCCAACGCGCAATCATCACCCGCAACCCGTGTTCTGGCAGTGGCACGATGTATAATGTTGGCCCGAGCCTTGCAACGGTTGCGGGTGCCACAAGCGGGACGGGCGGCCAGCCGTTTGAGGCCGCAATCATCTGCAGTCGTGCGGGTTTGCCCCGCCGTACGCGCGGTTTTTCATATCCACTATGGATGTCGGGACCGATCTTGTGATCGACGCTATAGAATGGGGGATGCATGGGAGCGTTCCTGAAAAGTCATAAATTCAATGGGGAGAGGGGTGCGCAGATGCGCAATTGCTATGCGGCTCAGGCGAGCCAGTATGTAAAACCTTTGTGCATAGCATTTCTCCGATTGATTCGACTTAACTTGGGGTTGTGTTACCCCACCGCCTTGGGTTTTCCCAAGGGCGAAATTGTCGCTGGTGTTCAGGTGTTGCCCAAACGCCCCAGCACATCGTGCCCCTGTTGTTTGAGGAAATACAGAATGTCGATAAAGACCCAGTTTTCCGCAAGCTTGTCGCCGTCGCGCCGGTAGATATCAACGACGCGCATCTCGGACCGTGGTCCTGCGGGCAAGCCCATGTAGCCGCCGGTGGGTGTGACCGACAGGTTGGCCCAGCCGAAAAACCCGCCGTAGTTGCCTTCAGCGAGCCGCGCGACGTGTCCGTGAAACTTGCGGTCCGCAAGTAGCGTGCGGAACGGCTTCTGATGTTGCTCGATGTAGCGATCGATTGTGTAGGTCGCCCCGATCCCGTCGGGTCCCCACCAGATCATGTCATCGTGCCAGCAGCGCGTCAGCTCGTCTTGCGGCGTTGCATCGCGCGGGGCGCTGATGTCTGCGGCGTTGGAATTCGCATCAACGTCGCCGATCATCCGGTTGATAAGCGCGAGCGTATCTGTTCCGTCAGCGGCCCCATCATAGTGCAGCCCGTCATGGGTGCGCGGTCCGGGTTGGATCAGGTGTTGTCCTGTCTGTGCAGGCAGCGGCGTAAGCCCTGCTTGGTGCATCAAGTGGATCAGGTCGCAGAACATCGCGGTTTCGACGATCTTGCCATCCAACACGCGGTTGAATTCCGCATAGCGCAGCATCGTAATTTTGCGTGTTGCAGGGATGCTGAGGAACGGCTGATCAAACAGCCCCATCAGGTGCCCCATGGACACGACCCAAATACCGTCTTCGCCGTCCAAAGAGTTTTCATTTGCGAAAAAGATGTCTTCGCGACGTTGTACTGATGACATTGCGGTCAGGAATGGTGCCCAAAACGCGGAGGCCACATTTGCGGCCCCATATTGTTCGTAAAACGGGTGCATCCCGCGCCAGTGCCAATCAGGTGATACCCTTTCGGAGAGGATCGCGCCGATGGTGCCGGCGTCAGCCGTACCCATCGCCGCGTAATGGTCACTGACCAAACGCTTGGCGGCTGTGATCATCCTTTGACGGCTCCGGCTGTGAGGCCTGATACGATCTGGCGTTGGAATACCATGACCATCACAAACAGTGGTGCGGTGATTGAAACAACGGCCGCGACTGCGAACATAACGTTGCCTTTGGTTTGTGTCGTCCCAAGGAAGGACGCCAGTTTTGGCACCATGGTTTGGTTGTCCTTGGACAGCAACATAGAGGTCACCGCAAAGTCATTATAGGCCAACAGGAAGCTGAACAGCCCTGTTGTGATTACGCCCGGCCACATGACTGGGATAATGACGTGCCGGAAGGCTTGGAACCGTGTGCAGCCGTCGACCATTGCGGATTCGTCCAGATCTTTGGGAATGTTTTTGAAGAACGCATGCAGCATCCACAGTGTGAACGGTTGGTTGATTGCCACAAGCACGATGATCGTGGTCGATAGGCGCCCCCAAAGGTTATATTCATAGAACGGCAACAAATAGCCTGAAACGAGCGTGATTGGTGGCATCGCCCGAAAGATCAGCGCGAACAGCAGGAACCAGAATGCATACCTATGTGTGGACCGCGATAGCGCATAACCGCCCAAGGTTCCGAAAGTCAGCGAGATCGTCACAACGAAGAAACACACGATGAATGAATTGAGTGCGGCCCGCCAGAATTCCTCTTCGACGAAGGCTCCGTAGTATCCGTCACCGGTAAAGCTGCCGCCGGTTTCTTTTTGTGTCAGCCCGCCGAAAAGCGCATTGGCCCAGTTGGCTTTGGAAAAGAAGTCGCCTTCGACTTTGAATGATCCCCAAAGCGTCCAGATGAATGGGAACGCAGCCAGCACCAGCCAGAACATCAGGAATGATATGGCAAGAAACTTAACCGAGAGCGGTTGCGCTGTGGCTTTATTGGCCATGTGTGTCGCCCCTTAGCTTGGTTTTGAAAAGTCGCGGTAAGTGCGGATCAGCACTGGCGACAAAAGGATTGCGATGCCGATAATCGTCAGCACGGATGTGGCAGCCGCAGATGATAGCAGCCGTGTTTCCCCGCCCAGGTCGTTAAAGATCGCGTAGGATAGGGATGTGGCGTGCGCTTGTGCGCTGAACGATACGATTGGTTCAAACACCCGAAAGTTGTCCATCAGTTGGATCAGCGCCACGAAGGTTACCAGCGGGAACAGGTGTGGGATCACGACGTACCGAATACGTTCCCAGCGGTTTGCCCCGTCGATCATCGCCGCCTCTAGGCTTTCGCTGTTGACGGTTTGTAGCCCAGCGTAGAACACCACGAACGCAAACGGTGCTGCGTGCCAGATGCCGTAGAACATCAGCATGATCCACATCAGCGGCGTTGACGCCTTGACCGATAGGTCCGGATTATTGGCCAGCCATTGCAGCCCTGTCCCCAAGATCCCCCGTGCATCGACCATCCAGAAAATGATCAGCGATCCGACCAATGGGGTCACGATGAACGGCAAGAGCGTCAGGAAAATTGTCGGTCCCTTAAGCGCCTTGGCCACGGAATTGACCGCGACTGCGATAAAGAACCCAAAGATGATTGTCAGCGGTGTCACGATAAATGTGTAGGTCAGCGTAAACGCCATTGCCTTGTAGAACGGCAAATTCATCAAGGTTTTGCCGAAATCAGGCAGCCCATCTGCATTCACCCACGCGGAGCCGACTTCGGAAAATGCGAGGTGGTTCCGGTCTTTGTAGATATCCAGACCTGCCCATTTGCCGAGCGGCTTGTCGGCGTTCAGCGCTTTGGTGGCTTCTTGGTCAATTGAGGTGACGGGCTTGCACCCAAACGGCCCACAATTTTCAACCGTCACCAGCACCTGTTCGTGGGCGGTATACATCGACTGTGTGACCACAGAGGCCACAGGCAGCGCGATAAATAAGAGCATAAGAAAGGCCGAGGGGAGGACAAACCAGAAGAAAGTTGAATGTTTCATGATATGTCTCTGACGCTGTTGGGGCCAAGGGAGGGCCAAAATTGGAGTATGGCCGCGAAAAGTAAGGTGCGTTCGGGCCGGCGGGCCAGCCCGAACGCGGGAGGTATTACTGCAAGAAGCCCTGCTCGGTTGCTGCAGCTGTGTAGGCTGCTTCAATGTCCGCCAATGCCTGTTCTGCGGATTCGTTGCCTTGCAGGAAGTCAGCGATGTTATCGCCAGCTGCCGTGTGCAACAGACCCATGAATGGCAGCATTGGGTACGGGCTTGCGCCGGCTGCGACGGTTGCCAGAACGCCTTCGTTCACTGGCTGTGCTTCAAAACCGTTCATCAGCCAGACGGCTTGGGACATGGTTTCATCGTTCAGCAGTGCAGGCGATGTGGCGTATGCCATGGCTTGGAATGTTGCTGCAGCGCTTTCATCAGAGATGTTTTTCGCCACAGTCCAACCGTCCCACCAAAGCGAGGACGCCGCGTTGCCGCTGTCGCCAACTGTCAGTGGGCCACCTGCGACTGTGTTGGAATAGACGGCCATTTCAGCGCCTTCGTCATCCATCAAAACGCCTGTCCGGCTGCCCCACATGTTCATCAGGGCAACGTTGCCTGCTTCCCATTCTGAAGACGTCGCGTTGCTGTCGTGTGTCAGGTAATCTGGGTTCATGTAGGCAGTCAGCGCCTTCATCATTTCCAGTGCTTCAACGCCGTCTTCGTTGTTGATCGACACGTTTGCGGTGCCTGTTTCAAAGAAATCGCCGCCAGTACCGAGGTACATGTTTACGAATTCTTCTGCGAGGTTCCAGCCTGCTGCATATGCGCCGCCAACTGGGTTATCCATGATGCCTGCGGCGCGAATTGCTTCGGCTGCTTCAAGAACACCTTCGTAAGATGTTGGCACATCCATGCCGACCTGTGCGAGCACATCGCTGCGGTACACAAGGTGCTGCGCGTTGGCCATAAAGGCCACGGCCATTACCTGACCGTCGATTGTGATCAGCTGATGGGAAGGAATGTCTGCACCGTACATGGCGACCAGATCGTCAAGCGGACGCACAACGTCTTCGTTGATCAAGGCCACGATGGACGAGTTGGCGACCACTGCGGATGTGTATTCCGCCGGATTGCCGGACATGCCTGCAAGATTAATCTTTTGGTGATCGGCGGTCAGGTTTGCCTCTGCGTCAACACCGCTTGCACATGCAAGGGCCGCTGCTGCAACCGACTGGATCGCTGGGAATTCGTTGCCTACGATGTTCACGCGGCCATCTGTGATAGCGCAAGCGTGGCCGTCGGCCATTGCTGTGGTGCCCATGAGAACGGCAGTCGCTGTCCCCAGTGTGGCAATCTTAAATACGTTCATAAGTTCACTCTCCGTTATCAAATGCGCCCCGCCTGTGCGGGATCGTGTTTCGTAAGCGTGTTTGAAGCAACCCGAATCATGAGCGCCATTTGCATACGTTTGCAATTTAACGATTGAACAGGCCGATCGTGCAAGTGTTAATCTTGCGTTTCCCATTATTTTTTACGTTTATCAATTGAGGTATTGCTTGATTCATGGAATCGCGGCAATGTTTTGCAAACGTATGCAATATGTCTAATTTCAGGGGGCACCGATGGCCGAGATTCAACTGCGCAATGTGAGCAAGCGATGGGGCGACTTTATAGGCGTCCATGATTTCAATCTGACGATTGCCGACCAAGAGTTTCTTGTTCTGCTCGGCCCATCAGGCTGCGGCAAGACCACAACGATGCGCATGATCGCAGGTCTTGAGGACGCATCTGGTGGCGATATTATCGTCGATGGTAAGCGGATCAATGATCTGGACCCCAAGGATCGCGATGTCGCGATGGTGTTCCAGTCGTACGCTCTTTACCCCAACATGAATGTTTATGAGAACATCCGGTTTCCGCTAAAAGTCCGTAAGGTTACTGGCGATCATGATGTGCTTGTTAAGCGTGCCTCTGCGATGGTTGAGCTTGATGAATTCCTGCACCGCAAGCCTGCAGAGCTTTCCGGTGGTCAGCGTCAACGTGTTGCTTTGGCCCGCGCTGTTGTCCGGGAACCCAACGTGTTTTTGATGGACGAGCCGCTGTCGAATTTGGATGCCAAGCTGCGTGTCAGCACCCGCGCCCAGATTAAAAACCTGTCCCACGAATTGAAGACCACGACGATTTACGTGACCCACGATCAGATCGAGGCGATGACCCTTGCTGACCGTGTTGTTGTCATGAACAAGGGTATGGTCCAGCAGGTCGGCACCCCGACTGAGATTTACGACATGCCTGCCAATACGTTTGTTGCAGGCTTTATTGGCAGCCCTGCGATGAACTTGATTGATGGTGACATCGTTGACGGCACGTTTACCGCCGATAATATTAGCATTTCTGGCCTGCGCGCAGATGTTTCCGGTCCGGTCACGCTTGGGTTTCGCGCCGAAGACGCACAGGTGTCGGATGGCGATGCGCAGGCTAATTCGCAAGTCTATTCGCTTGAATTGCTGGGCGAGGCCACGATGGTCACGATGCGTGCCGGTGGGACGATTTTGTCGGTCAAGTCTGGCAAAGATTACCGCATCAAGATCGGCGAACCTGTGTCTGCGACGATCGCCGCTGGTATTTGCCACTTGTTTGATCGCACCAGCGGCGAACGGATGTAAGCATGGCCGGCGCACGTCCCGAACAAGCAGTCCTAACCCGCGATACTGATATGTCCAAAACCAACGAGACCCGTGCCGTCATTG
>CAJXTP010000024.1 GCA_913061335.1 uncultured Loktanella sp. | reverse complement strand
GATGTGTATAAGAGACAGTCGCCGTGCGCATGGCCGCAATGGATCTGCTCGCACAAAACCTGCGGGCCTACCGCCAAAAGACCGAGATCTCAGCTTGAGCATTGACGCAAACATAGCAGAATGGCGACCCTCTATTTGGATCTTTTTGTCCAGATCCGTTTGTTTAGGATTGCTGACATCTGTCGTTCCATTGCTGACTTCGGTCGTTGTGTTCGGTGTAGCACTACCTGATTTTCAACTGTTCTGGCTCTTTGCTGGCAGTCTTGCCTTTTCGACTTTGTACTACATGCTCATCTTTGATGATTTCACGATCTGGAACAGCCACCGCGCCCAGCACTGGATTCTGACCAAGGACAAGCTTCAGTTCTCCGACGGCGACGACACCGTTTTCGCGCCACTGTCTGAAATCACTGGCACACGCAGATGGTTTTGGTGGGGGCTTCGGATTAAATTCAGCAATGGACGCAGCGTTGAATTGAATTACGTGTCCCACTTAGGTGCTGTACGCAAATTAATTGATGCAACCCGAAGGGACCTCACATGATCCACATCCCCGCGCATGACCACAGCGCGATCTATGTGCTGGAACTAAACCGCCCTTCCCCTGATGGGCTGGGCGACAAAACGGACGCGGCGATGATGGCTGTCTTCGGGAACGTTGTGCTCAACACCGATTACGTCGATGCGATCACACCGGGTATGCTGGCGGATATGAGCCTGCCTGATTTCATCCTTAACGGATACGACATGCCTGTATCTACGATCCAAGCAGAAGAATTGCGCGGGCTAATGGGCGCTGTGGTGCTGGTAATGTCGGCGGCCTTTGGCGGCACCGCGTTTGATATCAATCTGCCCAGTGACGTACGGCTGGTGATGGTTTTGCGCGAAACGCCGCGCATGTCAGCCCCGCGCCCGATCACAAGCGATAGCGCAGTCGGCACCGTGCCGCAGGCGCGGAAAAAGCCCTCCGACGCAGCCATGTCAGGCCGGATCGCGACTTATGCGTTGCTGGTGCTATTTGCGCTGGTGGCCGTAATGATCTGGATTGCGCGATGAGCAAGCTCGACTGGAAAGACCACCTTCACAACGGCGAGGACATCGTTTGGCAGGGCCGCCCCGATGGTAGATTTTCCGTCGGCATAAAGGACATCGGGAGTGCTGCTTTTGGTATCTTTTTCGCCGGATTTGCGGCGTTTTGGATGACAAAGGCTTCACAAGCAGGTGGCGTATTCTGGATGTTTGGGTTGATCCATTTCAGCGTGGGTGCATCGATGGTTTTCTGGGCTCTTTTTGGCGGCGTTTTCCGACGCAGACACACGTGGTATACGTTGACAAACAAGCGGGCGTTTATCGCGACAGACATGCCATTTCGGGGCCGCAGGCTGAAGTCTTATCCAATCTCGCCGGACACATCTGTCGACTATGTCGATGCGGAACTTCCGTCGATCATGTTTGCGACGGAGACGCGGCGCAGCAATAAAAGAACGTATGAAGCAAAAATCGGATTTGAACGTATTGCAGACGCGTCCGAAGTTCTGTCCCACATCCGTAACATTCAGCAAGGTGCCACATGACAGACACGATATTCATCAATGCCCGTCTGATTGATCCGGTGGCGCAGACTGACACGCTGGGTGCGCTACGGGTTCGTGATGGTTTGATCGTTGAGGTGTATGAAAACCCTACGCCTGACGTCAAAGGGACAATCGTCAACTGTGCGGGAAACTGTCTTGCACCAGGCATCGTCGACATCGGCGTGAAGGTGTCCGAACCCGGTGAACGACACAAGGAATCGTTCCGCTCTGCGGGTCGGGCTGCCGCTGCGGGTGGCGTCACAACAATCGTGACCCGCCCCGATACGCTGCCTGCGATTGACCTACCGGAAACGCTTGAATTTGTGTCTCGCCGTGCGGCACTTGATGCGCCGGTGCGCGTGCTGCCGATGGCCGCCCTGACCAAAGGCCGTGATGGCGCAGTGATGACCGAGATCGGGTTCTTGCAAGATGCGGGCGCTGTGGCGTTCACCGATTGCGACCGCGTTGTTACAAACACCAAAGCATTCAGCCGCGCGCTGACCTATGCGCGCAGCCTTGATGCATTGGTCATCGCCCATGTCCAAGACCCCGGATTATCCGAAGGGGCAGCTGTGACATCAGGCAAGTTTGCCTCATTGCGCGGACTGCCCGGTGTGACACCGATGGCGGAACGCATGGCATTGGACCGCGATATCGCCCTATTAGAGATGACAGGCGCGCGGTATCACGCCGACCAAATCACCACTGCGCGCGCCTTGCCTGCGCTAGAACGGGCTAAACGTAACGGGCTCAACATCACCGCTGGCGTCGGCGTGCATCACCTGACGCTGAATGAATTGGATGTAGCCGATTACCGGACATTCTTTAAGCTTAAGCCGCCGCTGCGATCCGAAGATGACCGTTTGGCCGTTGTCCAAGCGGTCGCAGATGGGTTGATCGATATCATCTGCTCCATGCACACACCCCAAGACGAAGAAAGCAAACGCTTGCCGTTTGAAGAAGCCGCAAGCGGGGCCGTCGGTCTTGAGACATTGCTGCCCGCCGCCTTGCGTTTGTATCACGCCGAAATGATCAGCCTTCCGCGGTTGTTTGCAGCGCTGTCGCTAAACCCGTCTCGGTTGCTTGGGCTGGACACGGGCCGTCTGCGCGCAGGCGCTCCCGCAGATTTGGTCTGGTTTGACCCCGACGCGCCGTTCATTTTGGACCGCGCCAAGCTGAAGTCCAAATCAAAGAATACCCCATTTGACGGTGCACGTATGCAAGGCGTTGTCCTTGGCACGTGGGTCGGCGGCACACTTGTCAGCGAGGAAATATGATGCCTGAAATTATTACACCAACGATCTACCTCATCCTTTGGGCGCTTGGTGGTTATGTGCTTGGATCGATCCCGTTTGGGATGATCGTTGCGCGTGTCATGGGTCTTGGGAATTTACGCAATATTGGGTCCGGCAACATCGGAGCAACCAATGTTTTGCGCACTGGTAATAAGACAGCGGCCGCGCTGACGCTCCTGTTTGATGCGGGCAAAGGTGCTGCAATTGTTCTTCTAGCGCGCGCATTTGCGGGCGAAGACGCGGCACAATTGGCAGGTTTGGCTGCAATTATCGGGCACTGCTTTCCGGTTTGGCTGCGGTTTAAGGGCGGCAAAGGCGTCGCAACCTATTTTGGCCTGATGATCGCCTTGTCACCAGTTGTTGGTTTGGCTGCAGGTGCTATTTGGATCGTCGTTGCAGCGATCGGGCGTTATTCATCAATGGCTGCACTGTTTGCAGCAGGCTGGGCGCCGTTGATCGTGGCATTCATGACAGATGGGCGATTGTTTGCGCTTTCATTCGCTTTGGCGGCGCTCATCTATTCGCGCCATAGCGCCAATATCAAACGGATGCGCGCGGGCAAGGAACCAAAAATAGGCCGTTAGATGACCGCGCTACCGCGCCCTTGGCGTAACCAATACATCAGCGCGCCGCCACCAGCGAGCTGTCCACCCAGCCCAATTTCCGTGTCAGAAATATAGAACATTAGAACTGTCATTCCGACGAGAATTGGCAGCCGTGCAAGTGGACGCAAAAGCTGTCCGATTGTCCGCAACCCAAGCGCCCAAAGAAAAATCATCAGCGGCGGTGCAACGATTAACGTGCCAGCCCACGCGCCCATGATAAATGCGCTGGCCCCGTGCGGATGCGCAACCGCCCCGCCCGCTAAAGGCAGGCCGATCAGCAGCAACATCGCAAAGCGCGGACTTAAGAACATCTGCATCGCATCGACCCCTTCAATGTTTCCAAATAGTGGGTATTCGAGGCAGTATTATGGCAAGGTTAATAGCTATATTCGTCGTAAATCTTGGTCAGATCACCCGCCCATTCGCCATTGTATTTTGCCAGCAATTCATCGGCAGGGGTTTGTCCTGTCTCAATGCTTTCTTTCAGCGCATTTAGAAAATGGGTCTCGTCGGGCACAAGCCCGCCCGCACCTGGACGTGCACGGGCTTTAAGGCCGGCCTCAGAAATCGCAACAACTTCGCGGGCCAGCTCAAGCATGTTGATCCCATCAATCTTTGCCTGCAACCCGTCAACGGACGCTGCAACGCGCAGCGCTTCGCGTTGTTCAGCGGTCCAGTTTTTGCAAAGATCCCACGCGGCATCAAGCGCCGTTTGGTCGTACATCAGCCCAACCCAGAACGCAGGCAAGGCGCATAGGCGCCGCCAAGGTCCGCCATCAGCTCCGCGCATTTCAATGAACTGTTTGATCCGCGCCTCGGGGAAAACGGTGGTCAGATGGTCCGCCCAATCCGATAGCATCGGCTTTTCACCTGGCAATGCGGGCAATTCGCCTTTCAGGAAATCGCGGAAGGACATGCCCAGCGCGTCAATGTATTTGCCATCACGGTACACAAAATACATCGGCACATCGAGAACCCATTGCACCCAAGCCTCGAACCCAAAGCCGTCTTCAAAGACGAAAGGCAGCATGCCTGTGCGGTCAGCATCCAGATCACGCCAGATACGCGACCGCCATGATTTATGGCCATTTGGTTTGCCTTCAAAGAACGGCGAATTGGCGAATAGCGCGGCTGCAACCGGCTGTAGGGCCAAGGCCACGCGCAGCTTTTGCACCATGTCGACCTCTGAACCAAAATCAAGGTTCACTTGCACAGTGCAGGTCCGGCGCATCATCGCCGTACCCATGGTGCCAACCTTTTCCATGTAGTTATTCATCAGCTTATAACGCCCTTTGGGCATTAACGGCATTTCTTCGTGGGACCATTCAGGTGCCGCACCGAGACCGATGAATTTCACACCAAGGACATCGGAAACGGCTTTAACTTCGCGCAGGTGGTCGTTTACCTCGTCACAAGTCTGGTGGATGGTTTCCACAGGGGCGCCGGATAATTCCAACGCGCCGCCCGGTTCCAAACTGACATTCGCGAGCCCCTTGCTTAGGCCGATAATTTTGCCTTCTTCCTCAACTGGTGCCCAATTGAATTGGTCGCGCAGACCTTCGAGGACCGCTTGGATCGACCGCTCACCTTCATAGGGCAGCGGCTGTTGCGTATCTTTGCAATAGCCGAACTTTTCATGCTCGGTGCCGATGCGCCAATCTTCTTTGGGCTTGCACCCGTCAGCCAGCAATTGTGCCAGTTGGTCGTGATGCTCGATCGGGCCGCCGCCGGACTGTGGAATGGACATTGGGAAAGGCTCCGTCATGGGACAAGGGTTCAGGTTATCGGTGCCGCGAACAGGCAGCAGTGTCAATGTAGCAGGGTCGGTGTTTTTTCCCAGACTGTGACGCGCACATCAGGTGTTTGTGATAGCACGTCCAGCATGGCCGTCGTTTGGATGCCTTGCAGGCTGCCAAATAGATCAAATAACGCATCTGCGTTTTGCGCGTTCACAGGGATCGCGATCGACTGGCCGCCGATACCCGTCAGAATCCAATGCGCAGCGGGATGGCCGGTTGGGTCAAGCTCTAGCCGCGTGAGGTCAGCGATGTCCATTTGCCCGCCCGTCAGAGGCCCCAAATAGGCAAGTCGTCGTTCGGCGACTTGCACAATTCCCGGCCCCTCGCCCGTTTGCCGGAACCGCGCCCGTTGAATACCCGCAATCACGAGAATGGCTGCCCCAGCGGTCAGGACCACACCGATCCAACGCACGATCCCAAAACTGCCCAGCGTCCACCACAGACCGACCCCCACAAGGGCAAGACCTGTCAATGCTTCGCGCCAACGCCATAATGTTGCCCGTGCTTCGGGGCGCATGAAATCAGACATTTGAGATACCCATTGGTTTGGAAAATATGCAAAGTGTGTATTGGCCGATGTCCGTAAATCCCACTGCACGGTAAGCTTTGATTGCCGCCGGATCATCTGCGAATAAAAGTGCCCGCGTCGCGCCAGATTTTGTGGCCTGCTCCAAGTGCAGCGCAATCGCCGTGCGCGCATATCCGCGTCCACGCAGTTCAGGTGGCGTATAGACCCCCCCGATTTGTACAGTCTGCCCGACTTGGGCGTTGAACCCCGTCATCGCAACCGGAGTATCCTTATCCACTAAAACAACATGACTGCCTTTTCCGGCAAAATCGTCGAAGCGCTGCACAGCCATAGGAAATGCGTCGTCACCCGGGGTGCCTAGCGTTTCAGTTAAGTAATCGTGCATCCAGCCCACCAAGACATCGCGCGGAAACTCTATGAAACTGCGTATACTTAGGTCTGTATTAACACTTGAGAGATGTGAAAGGTACATCGCAAAAAGGGTTTCGTCTTTATCAAGATGCAAGTCAGTATCCGTCAGATCCAAAGCCCGTTGCACCCGCCGACAGCTTGTCTGTTCTCCAATAATTCCAATGACCGTGCGCTCATTGAGGGCCGCCATGATATCCTTATCGGAAATTAATGTCAGATACGGCATAACCATGCCTTCATCGGAAATTCCAAGCAGGTCAGTTATTGGTCCTGCATTGGTATCTCGCCAAAAAGTCATTGCACGTGCGTGGCCACCATTCATCCCGTATTCTTGCAAGTTCGACATCGGGAACATCGATGTATCAAGATGCTCGGTCAGAAAAGCCTCAATCATCGGCTGGTCATTGGGATCAAGGCGGATCATCGCCAGTCCCCCATTGCGTTTTGCCATAGGGTCAATGCTGCGACTGCGGCCGTGTCTGCCCGCAAGATGCGCGGGCCTAGGCTGACGGGGTGGGCGCAGTCCATGCCGTGTAGTCGCGTGCGTTCTTTGTCAGAAAATCCGCCTTCGGGGCCAATTATGATCGCCCAACGACCAGTCAGCCCTGCATCTAAGACAGACGCCTGCCCCAGCATTGTTTCGTCGCAAAACATGATCCGGCGGGTGGAATCCCAGCCATCAAGGACCTTTGACAGCTTTGCCAGATCATCGACCGTAGGCACATAGGTGCCGCCGCATTGCTCGGTGGCTTCCAGCGCGTGTGCGCGCAGCTTATCAATACGCAGGCGGTCGGCGTTATTGGTATATTCAGTTTGGATGGGCATGATACGTGCAGCCCCAAGCTCCGTCGCTTTTTCCACGATAAACGCTGTGCGTTCCTTGCGGATTGGCGCAAACAGCAGCCACACGTCAGGGGGCATTTGCAAAGGTTTGGTTTGGGATTGGCACAAAAGGACACCGCCCTTTTTACCAGCCTCGACGACTTCGGCGTCCCATTCGCCGTCGGCCCCATTAATAAGCGACACGACTGTGCCGGCTCCAAGGCGCATGACCCCGAACAAATAATGCGCTTGGTCCCGCGTTAACGGAACTGATTGCGCTGGACCCAGCGGGTGATCTACAAAAAGACGAACTTTAGATGCCATGAAAGCGAACATATGACCGCCGATCACCAGATGCCAGAGGGAGCCGTCGCAGATAGTGCAGGAAATTGGGTTGACCGATGGGCACCTGCGGGCACCCGACCCTATTTACGGCTATCACGTGCGGACCGGCCTATTGGTACTTGGCTGCTTTATTTGCCGTGCTTATGGGCGCTGTCGCTTGCGATATTGGCCGACGGACAGGCAAGCATGTTTGACGCGTGGCTGCTGGTGTCTGCGGGCCTCGGCGCGTTTTTGATGCGCGGTGCAGGCTGCACCTGGAACGACATCACCGATCGCGACATTGACGCGGCAGTGGCGCGTACACGTTCACGGCCCATTCCATCCGGCCAAGTAGGTGTGCGCGCCGCATTGGCATGGATGCTGGTGCAATCGCTGGTGTCGTTGACCATCTTGCTGACCTATCCCACCTTGGCGATTGGCTTGGGCTTTCTATCGATCATCCCTGTGGCGATTTATCCATTTGCGAAACGGTTCACGTGGTGGCCGCAGGTGTTCCTTGGGATCGCGTTCAATTGGGGCGCGTTACTTATCTGGGCCGCACATACCGGATCAATCGGGTTCGCCCCTGTTTTATTGTACGCAGCAGGCATTTGTTGGACCCTATTTTACGATACGATCTATGCGCACCAAGACGCAGAAGATGACGCGCTGATTGGGGTGAAATCCACCGCGCGACTGTTTGGTGGCAAAACGCACCTTTGGTTGCGCGGCTTTATGACCGCGACGATTATGCTGATGGGGGCTACAGTTGTGTTCGCGGCGCAAGATCGGTCAATATTGTCACTTGTCGTGGCGCTTATCGGCCCGTGGGCGATGGGCTGGCATATGACGTGGCAATTGCAGAAGTTTGACGCCACTGACGGGCCGCTTTTGCTGCGCTTGTTTCGGACAAACCGCGATGCGGGGCTGATCCCTTTGCCGTTTTTCGCCATCGCTGCGTTCCTTTGATTGAACCTAGCCGCGCTAGCCCTTATCCAAGAGACAAATAGTATCGCAACGAACGGATGCCCATGCGCCTTTCCGCCCTTTTTCTTCGCATTGGTGTGTTCATCTGTGCCGCGCTGATTTCAGCCTTGGCCGCTCACTCGACTGTGGCGTTTGTGCAAGACAGATCAGTCGTATCCGTGCGTGAAACCCTTATGGATCGGGGGTATGATTGGGCATCTGTCATCGGCGACGGCTTGCAAGTGATCATCGAAGGGGAAGCCCCAACAGAGGCGTCGCGGTTCCGCGCCATCTCTGCCTCTGGCAGCATCGTGGACGCCAGCCGCGTTATCGACAACATGAGTGTGACCGAATCACGCAACTTCAAAGCACCAGATTTTGCGATTGAAATCCTGCGCAACGATAGTGGCGTGTCGCTAATTGGGCTTATTCCGGCTGATACTGACCGCGACCGACTAGCAGCTCGCATCACGGACATCGCCAATGGCCAGTCTGTGACTGATCTTTTGGAAAGCGCGGATTATCCCGTTCCTGACACATGGCCTGCCGCGCTCAATTATAGCTTGCGTGCACTTGAAATGCTGCCTCGGTCGAAAATTTCGGTTGGTGCGGAACGCGTTGCTATAAACGCAATCTCTGATAGTGCCGCCGACAAAGATCGGCTGGAAACTGCACTTGCGCGCAATACCCCCGATGGTGTCCGGCTGGCTGTTTCAATAAGTGCGCCGCGGCCGGTGATATCCCCATTTACGACGCGGTTTTCCAAGGACGCTGACGGAGTCCGGTTCGACGCATGTGCTGCGGATAGCCCCGATGCAGAACGGGCGATTATGGTAGCCGCTTCTGCCGCCGGTTTTGAAGGCAAAAGCACCTGCGTTCAGGCGCTTGGCGTCCCGTCCCGCACGTGGGGCAGTGCCGTTGCAGGCGCAATCGGCGCAATTAATGCCTTGGGCGGCGGGACCGTCACTATTTCAGATACGGATGTAACGCTGGTCGCGCTGCAGGGCACCGACCAAAGCACATTTGACAGCGTCGTTGGTGAATTGGAAAATGCGCTGCCCGACGTCTTTGCCCTCAACGCTGAACTGCCCACCACGCCCGAAACTGGTGCAGAAGGTCCGCCTCAATTTGTCGCCACCCGTAGCCCAGAAGGCGCGGTGCAGTTGCGTGGGCGTATTCCCGATGACTTGATCAACACCACTGCCGAAAACTATGCGATGGCCAAATTCGGTCGCGCTAACGTGACGATGGGCACTCGCGTGGTCAGCGATCTACCTGCTGGGTGGGCTGTGCGTGTTCTGGCTGGGATCGAGGCATTGTCAAAAATGTCCAACGGTTCCGTCGTCGTAGAGCCCGATCAGATGATCATCAAAGGGAACACTGGGTTGGAAACCGCGCAAGCGGATATCACCCGTTTGCTGATTGATAAGCTGGGTCAAACATCCAGTTTTGAAATCGATGTGACGTATGTCAAACAGCTTGATCCTATTGCAAGCCTGCCGACCCCAGAAGAGTGCATAGCGCAGATTGATGCGATCACGAACGCACGTAAGATTGTGTTCGATCCGAGTTCTGCGACGATCACCGCCGATACACTGCCCATCGTCGACGATATCGCTGAAATTCTTAAGAAGTGCGCCGATCTTCGTATACAAATTGCAGGCTTTACCGACAGCCAAGGCCGCGAAGAAATGAACCAACAGCTTAGCCAAGAACGCGCAGGTGCGGTTCTTGTCGCACTACGTCAACGCCGCATTCCCGTCAGTTCGTTCGAAGCCATAGGCTTTGGAGAGGCGGACCCGATTGCAACAAACGACACGGAAGATGGGCGCGAAGCCAACCGTCGGATTGAATTTTCATTGATTGTACCAGAAAGTGCCGTCGAAGAATTGACCACGCTCGAAGCCATCGAAGCCGCGACAAGCGAATAACAAGCAGGACAAGACCTTGAACAGAAACGAATTCATCATCGCCACTGCGATCATCCTGTTTGTGGCCTTTATGCTTGGCTGGTTCGCCAGCTGGCTGGTCAATCGGTTTAGCCGCGTGACCAAGGCTGAAATTGACGAGCTGGATAAGATGGCCCAAGCCCTGCACGAAGCCGAAGAAACCCGCGATCAAGCGATCACGTATCTTCAGCAACGTGAGGCCGAAATCACCAATCAACTGTCCCAGACAGAAGCCGAATTGCGCGCCGCAATGGACGGGTTACGTGAAGCCCGCCAAGAGGCCGAAGAGTTGCGCAGCTATATCGAGCGACAGCAAGGTTAAGACCGCCGCGATACAGCGACGGTCGATCTGGTTTCGGATGGTTAGTCTACGTGAGCATCTGCACGCATCCGCGCCAAATGGTCATCCCAACCCTTATCCAACGCTAATGTCAGACCAAATGCGGCCTCTCCTGCAGGTAGGCCTTCATGTTTTAACGTCAGTTTTGTGCCGCCGGGAACTTCGTCCAAGGCCCAGCGCACAGTACTTATGGCGTCGCCCATTGGTTTGATCGTAAATGTGTATTCTAACCGCGAGTGCGGTTCGGACAGCAACACTGTTCCCCACATTAATTTGTCACCGCTATCGGTTCCAAACATTGCATAGTCGCCTACGACAAGCGGGGATTTTGGTTTGTGGAACCAAATCGCCAACTTAGCTGGATCAGTCAGATAATCCCAAACAGTTGCAGGCGGTGCCTTGAGGAATATTGTCTTTTGAATGCTTGTTTCGGTCATTGGGCTTCCTTTTCGATTTCAGTCTTAAGTTTGGAAAGGCGGTCGTCCCAAAAGGTGTCAAAGTAGTCAAACCAGCTAAAAACTTTCTTCATGCCATTCACATCGAGCGTATTCACCTTGGTGCGTCCGTCCGAGCGCACGTTGATGAGGCCACCCTCATTGAGGATCAAAAGATGCTTTTTGACGGCTGCGCGGGTCATCTGAAAGTTTTCAGCAACCTCTACGATTGTCATGTCACGCTTGGCCAACATTTGCAGAATATCGCGCCGTGTTGGGTCAGCTAGGGCTCTAAAGCCCATTTGCTCTGGGTTGGGCATTTCACATCACCTCATAGGATACCTTTTGGTATTCTTTATTTACGATACCAAAAGGTATTATGTAAAGAGCTAATTTTAATCACGTCACTCCCGGTGATGCAAAAGGCGCCCAATCACATTGAGCAACAATTGCGCAGCCAAAATCGCCGTCCCGCCCGTCTGGTCATAATCCGGTGCGACCTCGACCAGATCGATCCCGACAATCCGCTGGCGTTTGGCCACTGCGGCAATGATCTCAAGTACTTCGTAATACAAGAACCCACCATGGCTTGGCGTCCCTGTGCCCGGCGCAATTGACGGGTCAAAGCCGTCAATATCGATGGTCAGGTAGATATCGGCATCTGCCGGAATACGATCCACAACGGCCGCGACGCCCAGTGCCCGAATTTGACGCACGGACAAAATGTCCGACCCCATCGCACGAGCATCCTCGTACCCGTCCTTGGCCGTCGACGATACATTGCGAATGCCGAACTGCGACAGGCCCGTCACGTGATCCTGTTCAGCTGCGCGGCGCATCGGGTTGCCGTGGCCATGCCGCACGCCGTGGCGCTCATCGACGAAATCCAGATGTGCATCGATCTGCAAAATATGGATAGGCCCGTGGTCAGCAAAGGCACGCACGCATGGAATGTTGATCGAATGATCGCCGCCCATTACAACGGGCAATGCACCCGCAGCACGGATGGCGCGCACCGCGTCCTCAATCCGTGCGTGGCTCTGTTCGGTGTCGGTATGCACGATGTCTGCATCGCCAATGTCGACGATCCGCGTGCCTTCACCCAGATAAGTCACATCGTCTTCATGGTCGTACGCGCCTGCATGACCAAAGGCGAACAAAGTTGATGCCTCGCGGATCGCGCGCGGTCCAAAGCGTGCACCGGGGCGCCACTGCGTTCCAAAATCATAGGGTGCGCCGACGACCGCCACATCGGCATCAATCGCGGACCAATCCGGTTGGTAGTCGTATTTGCCAAATGTCGCGATTCCCACGAATGGAAGGTTCAACCGCCCTTTGTCATACCCATGTGCCATGCTGTCCCCTTAATCGCGGGGCGCGGCGGCCCTGCGTAATCTGTCATTGATCGCTTGTCCCAAACCATGGTCGGGGATCGGCGAGACGGCAATATGTTTCGCGCCCAATGCGTCCATTTGGTGCAACATGCCAAATAAGTTGGCCGCCGCTTCCGTCAATTCACCCGCAGGTGACAGATTAAGGTCGGCGTCCACCGCCCCGAAACCCAGCCAAGTCTCATGCGGTTCTGCGTAGGATGCGTTTAAACGCATCACTCCGGCAGGCGCATAATGCGACGCAAGCTGACCGGGTGATGCCGGTGCATCAGGGTCTTCATCCCGCTGCACAGGAGCACCCAAACAAGCCTCGAGCGCCTCAATGGAAATGCCCCCTGCGCGCAACAATGTCGGGACGCCAACACACGACACAATCGTGGACTCGACCCCGACATCACACGACCCGCCATCAACCACGGCATCAATCCGTCCATCTAAGCCTGCCAAAACATGCGCCGCCATCGTGGGGCTAATTCGGCCCGATGGGTTTGCAGAAGGTGCGGCCACCGGCCCACTGAACGCCGTCAACACAGCTGTTGCGACGGGGTGATTTGGCACACGCACTGCTAATGTACCCAACCCTGCGGTTACCAATTTGGACACGGTTCCGCCTGAAACAACTGGCAAAACAAGCGTCAATGCACCCGGCCAAAAAGCGTCGGCAAGCTGTTTAGCTGCGTCATTTATCTGCACATATTGCGAAACGACTGATACATCTGCCAAGTGCACGATCAATGGGTTAAAGCTGGGCCGCCTCTTCGCTGCATAAATGCGCGCCACCGCCGCATCATCACGTGCATCCGCACCCAAACCGTAAACCGTCTCGGTTGGGAATGACACAAGTCCGCCTGCATGCAATATTTCAGCCGCTTCGCGCAACCCATGGGCGTCGGGCGGTAATATTTTTGTTTTGGTTTGGTTCATGACGCTGCGTTTCAGTTGAAGGGACCTCGTGCTACGATACCCTAGTATCAGATTTACGTTGCATACTTGCACCTGCCGCACTTGCCAAGTAGCCAGACATTTTCGGAGAACACCATGCCATACCTCGCCCCTGTCAGCGACTACCGCTTCATCATGGACACCGTTGCGGGTTTCCGAACCGTTTCAGACACGACACGTTTCGCAGAGGCGACCGAAGACATGGCCGACGCGATTTTGTCCGAGGCGGCCAAGCTTTGTGAAGAGGTGTTATACCCGCTCAACCGCGCAGGCGATCTGCATCCGGCCAAGCTCGAAAACGGCATTGTGCGGACATCACCGGGTTTTGGCGACGGCTATCATGCGATTGCAAACGGTGGCTGGATCGGCATGTCCGCCAGCCCTGAAGTGGGCGGTATGGGCCTGCCGATGACATTGACCACTGCTGTGAATGAAATGATGGCAAGCGCCTGTTTGTCCCTTCAGCTTAATCCGCTGATGTCCCAAGGCCAGATCGAAGCGCTAGAGCATCACGCGTCCGATGAGATCAAAGATATCTACCTGCCCAAGCTGATTTCGGGTGAATGGTGCGGCACGATGAACCTGACTGAACCGCAAGCTGGGTCCGATGTAGGTGCTTTGCGGTCCAAGGCTGCGCCAAATGGCGATGGATCCTATGCGATTACTGGCCAGAAAATTTACATCAGCTGGGCCGACAATGACTTTAGCGAAAACGTCTGCCATCTTGTTTTGGCCCGCCTGCCCGATAGCGTCGCTGGCACCAAAGGCATCAGCCTGTTTATGGTCCCTAAGCTAATCCCAAATGCGGATGGCACACTGGGCAAGCATAACGATCTGCGCGTTGTTTCGCTTGAACACAAGCTGGGCTTGCATGGCTCGCCTACTGCAGTGATGGAATATTCCGGTGCGCAAGGCTGGCTTGTCGGCGCTGAAAACGCGGGCATGGCAGCGATGTTTACCATGATGAACAACGCTCGTCTGGGTGTCGGTGTTCAAGGCATTGGCGCGGCCGAAGGTGCATATCAGCACGCGCTCGCCTATGCGATGGACCGTAAACAGGGCAAGGCAGGTGGGTCGGGCACAATCATTGAACATGCTGATGTGCGTCGCATGTTGACCAGCATGAAGGTTGATATTTTCGCTGCACGGTCCATCGCTTTGATGAACGCTGTTGCAATTGATATGGCGGCTGCTACGGGCGACGACGCTTGGCGCACCCGCGCCGCTTTTCTGACGCCGATTGGCAAAGCATTCGGCACAGATGTTGGTATCGACGTCGCCAATACCGGCCTGCAAGTTCATGGCGGCATGGGCTATGTTGAGGAAACCGGTGCAGCTCAATATGCCCGCGATGTCCGTGTGACCGCAATTTACGAAGGCACCAATGGCATCCAAGCGATGGACCTTGTGGCCCGCAAATTGATGGACGATGGCGAAGCTGCATTTGCAATTTTGGATGAAATCGAAGCAGGCGCAGACGCGGCAAAAGCGACCCAACCCGATTTGGCGAACGCCGTTTGGAATGCCGCTGCTTCCCTACGCGAAACGACCGAATGGCTGGTTGAACAGGATTTGACCGACAGGTTTGCCGGTGCCGTGCCTTATCTGCGTGCCTTTGCACGGGTCTTGGGAGGTCACGCGCATTTGGCCGCGGCCATGTCAGGTAACGCCACGCGCACGCGGCTCGCGACGTTCTATATCAAACGGATGTTACCCGAACATATCAGCCTTTTGGCCCACACCCGCGAAGGTGCGTCCGATTTGATGGCGATCACCGCCGACGATTTGGTCGCATAGTATGGCAAGTTCTGGCATCCGCTACCCGTTCCCCGAACCACCCACCGAGGGTGAAGCTATTACCTTGGCCGAAGGTGTTCTCTGGATGCGCTTACCGCTGCCGATGGCGTTGGATCATGTGAACGTTTACGCACTGGATGACGGTGACAGTTGGACGGTTATCGACACAGGATTCGATACGAAAAAGACCCGTGCAATTTGGGAAACGCTGCTGGCGGGTCCATTGGCTGGCAAACCTGTCGGCCGGGTCATTGGGACGCATTACCACCCTGATCACATCGGGCTTGTTGGTTGGTTCATGCGGCGCGGCGCCACGTTTTCAACGACCCGCACTGCATGGCTGATGGCACGGATGCTGACACTTGATCCGCATGCTGTGCCGACGTCCGAGACACTCGCGTATTACGTCCGGTCCGGCATGGACCCTGAAGAATACTCCGCCCGAAGGACCGAACGCCCGTTCAATTTTGCCGATTGCGTCGCGCCGATACCGCTTGGCTATACCCGCCTGCAAGAGGGGCAAACAATCGCCATTGGTGGACGTACTTGGGATATTCGGATGGGCGACGGTCACGCCCCCGAACACGCTACATTCTGGAGCCGTGACGACAATTTAGTCATTGGCGGCGATCAGTTGCTGCCGTCGATTAGCGCAAATCTGGGCGTTTATGCCGCCGAGCCTGACGCCGACCCCGTCGCCGAATGGCTGACATCTTGCGAAAAATTCAAACCCTTTGCCAGCGACGACCAACTGGTGCTGGGCGGCCATAAGCTGCCGTTCACGGGGCTGCCTTTACGGCTGCACCAGATGGTTGAAAACCATCATGGCGCGCTGAGCCGATTGCTAAAACACCTGTCCGAACCGCGCAGCGCTGGCCAATGCTTTGCGCCGCTTTTTAAGCGAAAGATTGGACGTGGCGAATACGGGCTGGCATTGGTCGAGGCGGTTGCACATGTGAACCATTTGTATCTGGCAAGTCAGGTCAGTCGCACATTGGGCGACGACGGCACGTATTATTACGCAGCTTTTACCAGCGGCGCGGATGACACAGCTACCAATTGATTTGCTGGAACCTCGGTCCAGCGATTTGCGTCCCCGCAAAGCGGCTCTGACGCCAAAGCCCGCCCGCCATTGTCGAGGGTGCCTGACAAATACAGCGTTGGGCACAGCCCGTCGGAAGCGTAGCGATATGCGTAAAGCTGCGCGCCATCCGAAAACACACATGTCAAACGGATCGGGCCCGCATCCGTCGCGGGGCCAACTAAATTCAGCATCGCGGCAATCGCCAGTTCCGGGTCATCGTTCAATCCATTTGCCAGCAGCGTCAGAAAGATCATCTCACTATCCGTTGTCCCGCGCCGCGCCGCGTACAGATCATCTGGAAGGGCTGCTTCAAGTTGTCGGCGGATCGCGGGATAATGCGGGACTTGGCCATTGTGGCAAAACGACCAGTTATTATGGGTGAACGGATGACAGTTTACGCGGCTCGTCTCGCCCATCGTGCTGGCGCGAATATGCGCGATAAAATGATGGGATTTCACCATGCGGCACAGACTCGTGAGATTGCCGTCCGACCACGCAGGCAACACGTCGCGATATAGTCCCGGCTGCGTGTCATCGCCGTACCAAGCTATTCCAAAACCGTCACCATTCACCGCCAACTTCGCCTCTGACGCGTGTTGGCTTTGCTCTAGCAGCGAATGCGCCGGTCGCACGATGATGTTCTCAAGCGGGATCTTTGGGCCCGTATAGGCTGCGATCCGGCACATATTAGTGGCGGCTTTCTATACGCGCATGCAAGCGTTTCAGAATACGACCAGCAGTTGTTTCAAACAGTGCCGGCACGATGGCGTGCACCAGCGCTGCCAATGCGGCCACACCAAGCCAAAACGCAAACCCGAAAGCAAACCGCATATGCCCGAAATAGGTTTCATTCACGGTCGCTGGATGATCGGTGAACAGCGCCGCAATAGGGCTACGGCGGCGGGAAGATTGGTTGGTGTCTGACATCGGTGATCCGTCCTGTGTTGAATATGAACACTCTAGTTGAAGTCAAATGCGCGCGTGTCCCAAATGACACTGCCATTTTCTTCAAGTGTGGGATATAATCCCAAAATGAATGAAAATATCGACACAATAGGCCGTAAAATTCTTGCCATACTGCAAAAGGACGCAACAGCATCTGTTGACGCAATTAGCGACGCGGTGGCCCTTTCGCGCAACGCTTGCTGGCGCCGGATCAAACAAATGGAGGCCACAGGCGTGATCACGGCACGCGTGGCGCTTGTGGACCCTGTCGCAGCGGGTTGCCCACTGCAAGCAATGGTCATGATCCGCACAAATGCACATGATGCAAAATGGATGACGCAGTTCCAAACGGCACTTGCGGCAATGCCCGAAGTGGTCGGCGCATACCGCATGACAGGCGACCTTGATTACGTCCTGCGCGTTCGCGTGGCAGACGTACCTGCCTATGACGCATTCTATAAAAGGCTCACATCACGGATTTCTGTATCGGATATTTCGGCAAGCTTCGTTATGGAGGTTATGAAAGATACAACAGCGGTGCCCCTATGACCAAAAATCAAGACACGATCGAAACATCTGCGGACGCGATGGAAAATGCGCATTTGCCGACATTGCATGAGGTTCATCTATCCCAAGCCAAAGGCGGTAAGCACAATAATTTGCCCAAAGCGCTGAAGGAACCGGTGGAAAAGAAGAGCCCTGCCCAGTGGGCCTATGAGCGGATCATCATGTACATCAAGAAGTTCGAGGAAACCTTGGACAATGACCACGAGGTTGGGCTTGGTTTTGCCGGTGGTGACGCGGGCGTGATAAAAATCGAAGGGCTGGGGTATTTTGACCCCGATATCGTGACGTATTTTGGGACCAATGGCGCTGGTGCGAAAACGCAGCTGATCCAACATGTCAGCCAGCTTAATGTGATGTTAACTGCAAGCCCGAAGCATATCGATCAAGCGGAACCAAACCGTATCGGATTCCAGCTCGCACAAGAGCTGGATCGTGATGAGGATGCGACGACATAGCACCCGTGACAAGATAAGAAATATGGGCTAATGCAGGCCCCAACAGACAACCGAATACAAAGAAGGATTCTTCTGATGGCTGAACATAAACACGGCGACATGGACACTTCCGTTCAAGAAAAAACATTTGATGGCTTTCTCTCGATGGTCTCAAAAGGGTCAATTATCATTATCGTTGCACTGATCTTGCTTGCGCTGATCGGCGGATAATTTGATGCGGCGGCGCGCATTTTTATTGGGCGCCCCATTGGTTGTCGCAGGTTGTGCAGGTGGTCAATCCGTCTGGGCGCCCGACAGCGCGGTCGATGCGGCTATGTTTCTGGGCACTGGGCCCAAGGCATTGACGCTTTATACTATGCGCAATACCGGATCCGGCAACGGCGCGCATTCGTCGATTTTGATAGATGCCAGTCAACGGGTTTTGTTTGATCCCGCGGGATCATTCGCCAATACGCGCATCCCCGAACGCAATGATGTGTTGTTCGGGATGTCCCCCCAGATTGAAGACTATTACGTAAGTTACCACGCACGGGAAACGTACTATGTTGAAGGCCAGCACATTGTTGTGTCCGCGGCAGTCGCAGAGCAAGCATTGCAGTTGGCATTGGCTTACGGTCCTGTCGGTCAAGGCAGGTGTTCGCGCGCGACGTCTGCTATCCTGGGTCAATTACCCGGATTTGAGTCTATTAACTCGACGCTGTTTCCAAACGCCTTGCGTGACAAGTTCGCAAAGATAGCCGGTGTTGAGCTGACCGAATACCGCGAAACCGATAGTGACGATAAATCTGTTGCCGCCGCACAAATCAACGCCGCGCTTAAATCAGGCCAGTAATCAGCGGGCCGTAAAAGACCGCACATCCTGCCAGCATCCCCCAGACGACCTTGCGTGTTTTATACGCCGCGCCAAGCGCCGCCGCTGCAGCCAAAAAATGGAATACGGTCGGTACGCCACCCGCGCTTGTCGGCCACAGCACCAAAGGTGCAACCATGCCCGGCAGCACCGCAACCGGCGTGAACCGCAGCATCCGTTCGATCAAAGGATGAATGGCGCCTGCACCGATCAATCCCAGAAAAGAAAACCGGATCGCAAATGTGCCGACGGCAATGGCGCCGATGATCAGCCAAATTTCGGATTGCGAATAAGTCATGGCTTCGCCCTTTCCATCCAGGTTTCAACCACGACACCAGTGACCATCGCGCTGACAGCTGCAATCAAAAGCCCGCTGCCCGCAGGCAAGCCCGCCAGCAACAAGGCCACAATTATTGACACGAACGCCGCCGCCACATGCGCCAGCGTTTTCAGCATCGGCGCGACCATCGACAAAAACGCAATCGGCAAAATGAACGCGACCTCGATATCCGCAGGAACCACCGCCCCAAGCCGCGCACCGACATAAGTGAACACGCACCATAAAGGTGATATAACCAGCGCGACCCCCAGAAAATACGCTACTTTTGCTGGCAACTTCATCTGAGGGTTGTCCTCAAATTTGGCGATCGATGCCATGTAACTTTGATCAAAATTCAGATAGCCAACCAACGCCCGCTGCCAAATGGGGTGCAAGGGCCGCCGAATACATCGCCATACGCAAATTCACCGCCAATGCTGCCAACAGCACAAACCCAATCGCTGCGTTTTCCAACATCAACTGTAGCGCAGCGAACTGGGCTGCCCCAGCAACCACAAGAACTGAAAAGCTCATGGCCTGTGCCATCGACAACCCCGCTTCGATCGCAACAACACCAAAAAGCAGCGCAAACGGGACAACCATCACGATAAACGGCAGCCCGTCGCGAACACCTGACCAATAGGCGGATTTGGTGGTGGTGGCTGTCATGGCTTCGGCCTATTCTATATGGGTACAGACTTGATCTACTCTCGCCCTTGCCGAAAGACAAATTGAGATGCGTGATGACCCCGATGAATTTCTGATAGCACCTTCGCCGAACGCGGAGCGCTTAACCCGTGGCGTTACAGGTACCGATCAAAATGGCGATACCGTCAACCTACAGGTTGTCGAGGAACGCCCCCTGACGATTTTCCTGAACAGTCAAGAAATAGTCACAGCCATGACGATTGGTGACTACCCCGATTATCTGGCGCTTGGTTTTCTTCGCAATCAAGGGATGCTTCACGACACCGACGACATTATCGGCGTCGACTATGACGAAGAATTGGAAACCGTCGTAGTCCGCACCCAAAACATCACCAATTACGAAGACAAACTCGCGCGCAAAACCCGCACCAGCGGCTGTGCAGTCGGCACCGTGTTTGGCGACATGATGGAGGGGTTGGATAAAATCAAGCTCCCCGACACAACCGTGCGCACGTCGGACCTTTATGCGCTTGCGGCCAAGATCAATACCACCCCGTCGCTGTATCTAAGCGCGGGTGCGATCCACGGCACGGTCCTATGCCAAGGCGCGCGTCCGTTGGTCTATATGGAAGACGTAGGCCGTCATAACGCTGTCGACAAAATAGCAGGTTGGATGCTGTCGGAAGGCGTGTCTGCTGCCGATAAGACAATGTATACCACCGGACGACTGACGTCCGAGATGGTGATCAAGTGCGCCCAAATGGGCATTCCCGCGCTTGCGTCCAGATCAGGGTTCACGGCGTGGGGCGTCGAAATTGCCAATCAAATAGGTCTGACCTTGATTGGGCGAATGCGCGGGCAACGGTTCGTTTGCCTGTCCGGCGAAAGTCGCCTGATCCGCGATGCAGACCCCAGTAAAGTTCGCGAAGAGCCGCGCAAATCAAGCCGAAAGGGTGCCAAATGATACAACCTCTTGGTGTCATTCTGGCCGGTGGTCAAGCCACGCGCATGGGCGGCGGTGACAAGGGGTTACTCGCCTTGGGAAACCGCACGATATTGTCTCATGTGATCGACAGGTTTGATCCGCAATGCGCTGATCTTGCGCTGAACGCGAATGGCGATCCACAGCGATTCACCAATCTGAACCTACCGATTATCGCGGACAGCATTCCCGATTTTGCGGGCCCCCTGTGCGGCTGTCTCTTATACACATCTCCGAGCCCACGAGACCTCTCTACATCTCG
>CAJXTP010000023.1 GCA_913061335.1 uncultured Loktanella sp. | reverse complement strand
GCTACACCCGCACCCACAGTTTGGTGGAACGATGAACAACCGCGTTGTCTATAATATGCACTACGCATTTTATAACATGGGTTTCACCGTTCTGCGGTTCAACTTCCGTGGCGTTGGCCGGTCCCAAGGCGAATACGATCAGGGTATAGGCGAGCTGTCCGACGCAGCTACCGCGCTCGATTACTTACAGTCGATGAACAACAACGCGAAACATTGCTGGGTCGCAGGGTTCAGCTTTGGCGCGTGGATCGGCATGCAATTGCTGATGCGTCGCCCCGAAATCACAGGCTTTATCTCTGTATCGCCACCAGCGAACATGTATGACTTCAGCTTCTTGGCACCCTGCCCCGCATCCGGTCTGATCATCAACGGTTCAGCCGACCGCGTGGCACCGCCAGCTGACACCGTGTCATTGGTGAACAAACTGCACGAGCAAAAAGGTATCACCGTCACCCATGACGAAATGGATGGCGCAGGTCACTTCTTTGAAGATCCGTACATGGATCCAATGATCGGCACCGTCAAAAGCTACGTGCGTCGCCGTCTGACAGAGACAACCCGCTAGATGTCAGATTACACCGATAAAACTGCAAACGAGCTTGCAGACATGGCCTTGGCCGAGGCAATTGCCTCGGGCGAGGACAAAATTGTCGAACAAATCAACGAATTGCTTGGGGCGTCGTCACAATCACTTGCAGAGGCATACTCAACAGCGATCCGTGTGCGCCGCGCCGAAAAACGCGCCCGTGCATTGCTCGCGGCATCGGCCGCTGCACGTGGGGCATAATGTCAGACAGGATAGATCAGCAACTTAGCTTTCTGATCGAGGCGGACAAACTCAAGTCCGTGATCCGTGGCACGACCCTGAACGACAATTCGCGCCATGAAAACTCCGGCGAACATAGCTGGCACATCGCACTTTATGCGCTAGTCATGGCGGAACATGCGACAAAAGCGATCAACGTGGACCGCGTGATCAAAATGCTTTTGCTGCATGATCTTGTCGAAATTGACGCGGGCGATGTGCCAATCCATTCAGACGCAGCGCGTGACCCAGCCGCACAAGACGCCGCTGAACAGGCCGCTGCCGACCGGATTTTCGGCCTGCTCCCAGTTGATCAATGCACCGCGTTCCGCGCGCTCTGGGACGAATTTGAAGCCGCCGAAACGGATGATGCTATCTTCGCCAAATCCATCGACCGCGTGCAGCCGGTGGTGTCCAATCTTGAGGCAGGCGGCGCAAGCTGGATCACCTACAACGTCACAAGGCAACAGGTCCAATCTCGTGTCGGCGACAAAGTCATGCGCGGCGCACCTGCCATCTGGATTGCCCTCAAAACCCGTATCGACGCATGGTTTGACGCATGAAAAAACCAACATCGCAGCTGAACAAACACGTCCATGCGACGCTGCTTGATATGCTCGGCTCGGATCCCACCAGCGATCAGTTGAACCAAGCCCTGCGGCTGCTTGCCAAATGGCGGGCCAAATTGATCGAAAATACGGCCATTCAAAAATCAGGGCCGACGATCAAACACGGGGTCTTTGCGGGCATGAACTACGGCGTGCAAGCGTCTGAGGGCGGCGGCGTGCCGCGATTGTTGGGCGGCTATGAGCCATCTTTGGCCCCGATCATCGACGAAATCGTCGCCAGCGGTCCAGAACTCATCATCGATGTGGGCAGCGCCGAAGGATATTATGCCGTGGGCCTCGCGCGCCGCCTACCCAATGCGACAATCTGGGCGCGCGACGCTGATGACAAAGCCCAAGCCAAATGCACCGAACTGGCCGCGTTAAACGGCGTGTCCGACCGCGTTGAAATTGGCGGCATCATGTCCCACGCGGATTTTGACATCTGCGCGCGCCACCGGTCCGTCGTGATCTGCGACATTGAAGGGGCCGAAGGCGATCTGCTTAATCCATCCATTGCTACCGGTCTTTATGCAGCCGATATCTTGGTCGAATGCCACCCCGCCCTAGACGCACCCATCGTTAGCACATTGCAAGACAGGTTCCGCGCAACCCACAAGATCACCCAACTTGACCGCGACCTTGATACAGCCGCCCTGCCAAAGTGGATGGATGGGTCAAGCGACCTCGACCGTTTGCTGGCGCTTTGGGAATGGCGCAGCGCGCCAACACCGTGGCTGTGGATGACCAGACACCCCGCCAACCAATAAACCACGATGAGCGAGTTTGTGCCGCTATCTGTTGACAGCCCGCCCCGCTATGTTACTGCGCCTCTACGGGCCAGATACTTGACGATGGATAGCAAGTTAGCGCCTGTTTTTATGGAACCCAACTGCCGGATGCACTTGGGGCGCAAACTTATCCGTCCGAAAGCTGACTATGACCAATATTATTCAAACCCTTGCCGATGCACTGGCGAAACAGGGTTATGATACCCTTACTCCCGTGCAAGACGCCTGCATTGATCCAAACCTCGAAGGCAAAGACCTTCTGGTTTCCGCCCAAACAGGGTCCGGTAAAACCGTAGGCTTCGGTCTGGCGATTGGGCCGACAATCCTTGATGATGACGGCCACTTTGGCCCCGCTGGCCGCCCATTGGCGCTGTGCATTGCACCAACACGCGAACTTGCACTGCAAGTGAAGCGTGAACTTGCGTGGCTTTACGCAGGCACCGGTGTGACGATGGCTTCGTGCGTTGGTGGCATGGACATGCGCGACGAACGTCGCACCCTTGACCGTGGCGCGCACATCGTTGTGGCTACGCCGGGCCGTCTAAAGGACCACGTTATGCGTGGCTCAATGGATATGTCCGAAATCCGCGCGATTGTTTTGGATGAAGCCGACGAGATGCTTGACCTTGGTTTCCGCGAAGACCTTGAATTCATCTTGGGCGAAGCCCCCGCAACACGCCGCACGCTGATGTTCTCGGCGACTGTACCTGCCGCAATCGCAAAGCTGGCAAAGTCCTACCAAAAAGATTCGGTTCGCGTCGCGACAGTTTCCAAAGAATCCCAGCACTCCGACATCGAATACCGCGCATTGTCGGTGGCCAATCACGACATTGACGCCGCGATCATCAACACCCTGCGCTATTACGATGCGCCAAACGCGATTGTGTTCTGTAACACACGTGCGTCCGTGACCCGCCTGACCACCCGCCTGTCCAACCGTGGTTTTGCCACCGTGGCCCTGTCGGGCGAGTTGTCCCAACAAGAACGGTCCCACGCATTGCAAGCCATGCGCGATGGCCGCGCAAAGGTCTGTGTGGCGACTGACGTTGCGGCGCGCGGTATCGATTTGCCGAACCTCGAGCTGGTTATCCACGCTGAATTGCCGACAAACGCCGAAACATTGCTGCACCGCTCTGGCCGGACAGGCCGCGCGGGCCGCAAAGGTGTGTCAGCCTTGATCGCGCCTGCGAAAATGAAGCGTCGGGCGATGAACCTGTTGTCTTGGGGCAAGCTTGAAGCCACATGGGCAAACCCACCAACCGCCGATGAGGTCACAGCACGCGACCAAGAACGGCTGCTCGAAGATCCAGTTTGGACAGAAGACGTCCCAGCAGACATCGCCGAATTCGCCGCAAAATTGGTCGCCCTCCACGCACCTGAAAAAATCGCAGCCGCGTATTTGCGCCTGTTCGCAGGCAACAACTCCGCGCCAGAGCATTTGTCAGATTACAAAGACAGCCCACAGCGCCCTGATCGCCCAGACCGTCCTGATCGGGCACCAAAAGAGCGTAAAGAATTTGGCCCGTCCAAATGGTTCTCTGTGGATGTTGGCCGCGAAGGCAAAGCAGAAGCACGCTGGTTGTTGCCAATGATCTGTACGGCTGGTGGCATCACCAAAAACGAAATTGGTGCGATCCGTATCCAGCCAAACGAAACCTTTGTGGAAATTGCAGAAGGCGCCGTTGCTGGGTTCCTGAAATCTGTAGGCTCTGCAATGTCCTTGGAAAATCAGGCCAAACTGACAGCACTTGATAGCGCGCCAAATCTTGGCGAACGTGGCGGCCCGCGCAAATCCAAGCGCGACTATGACGACAAACCACGTGACAGCAAACCGGCGTACAACCGCGACGACCGTCCGCGTAAACCACGCGACACATCAACACCGCCGCCGTCCGCTCAAGACAACGTCGCAGCAATCCAACCAACGCATGGTAGCGATGATGATGCGCGCCGCGAAAAGCCACGGCACAAAAAATCAAACTTCGCCAAGCCAGAGCGCCGCGATCATGGTGATGCGGTTGTTACAACCAAAAAGCCGTACAAGGCCGAAGGTTACAAAGGTAAATCCGACGGACCAAAGCCTGCGTATAAAGGTAAAACTGACGGTCCAAAGCCAGCCTACAAAGGCAAATCCGAAGGCTATAAGGGTAAATCTGAAGGCTATAAAGGCAAATCAGACGGACCAAAATCGGCCTACAAAGGTAAACCTGACGGTGCATCTGGCAAGCCAAAAGCAAAGGCAAACGATACATCCAAGCGTTTCGTGCCTCCAGGTGGCAAGCCTAAGCCGCGCAAGCCACGGGCGTAACGCCACGGACACAGCGCCACAATAAAGACACAATCACGCCTTGCGCAGGACTAATTCCTGCGCAAGGCTTTCTTTATGGCCCAACCAAGAGGCCCGCGGAACTTCCGCACATTGAGGCAAACAAGGATACACGCAATGGCTACGTCAAAGCCCATCGGCACGACACAACCGGCGACACCGCGCCCTACTCCGGCGCAGGCAAATGGTGGTTCTCCCCCGCCAAAACCGGTCTACACCGATTACGCGAGCATCTGACCGACGATCACGACGGCCAGCGGACAGCTTAATATCATCGCCCTCCCTGATGATGCAAAGCCGCCCACTGGCCCTTTTTTTATCCACCGTCTAATGTGCCCGCATGTCTGACCTAACCACCATCCGCAACATCGGCCCCGCGCAAGAAAAAGCACTGATAGGCGTGGGCATAAGCACCGCCGCACAACTGCGCGACCTCGGCGCCGATGCAGCCTACACACGGCTCCTAAAATCCGGCAGCCGCCCGCATTTCATCATGTACTACGTCCTGCACATGGCCCTGCAAGGCCGCCCGTGGAACGACTGTAAAGGTGACGAAAAACAAGCACTTCGGATACGTTTCGACAAAATCAAAGCCGCAACCTTCGACGTAGAACGGTCAGAACTAGAAACCTTCCTCAACCGTATCGGCGTGGTCGAAGTCAAACCGTAGGGGGTAATATATCATCCGATATACTTGCCAATGTCCATTTTGAGCCCATTTTACCGTGTTTCTGCGTTGTGGCTAATGTCTGCTAACACGGTAGTGTCAAAAACCTTCAACAACTGCTTAGGTTTGGAACGGGGTTTGTGGCAGTGTCAAACGAGGTGTTTTAAGGATGTTCCATAAAGGAGCGTTTTTGGGATTTTTTGATAGGGGTAGTCAGTGTACCGAGCGATCTGATACGGGATAGACAGAATTAAAGGAAAAGCTTTGATTATTTCAGCTTTTTAGTCAGGTGAGTTTAATGGGCGACGAAGCTGTAAAATTTCTAACTAACCAACTCTATCCAGACATTAAGTCGTGGTCGGCTTCCTTGGCTCGCTTCTTGACCATACCCATTAAGAAATCCAACTCGCCTCATCTTCGGTCGCCGAGCGAATTATTGGAAGCGCTAAAGCTAAACCACATCTCCGTAGATAGCTGGGTGACGTTAGATTGCAAACCTTCAGCTTTTGGTCCGTTTTTGCGAACGCATGTGATGTCACCAATACCCGGTATGTCGACCGATATGCGTCTAGGTCCTTCCATAATATCCGATAATCCAATCATGGGCTTGATGGGCCAAATGATGACTAACCTGAAGCCGGTGGGACTCTATCCTTCTGTCTCTGAGGATATTTCCCAAATTTGCCTATACCCGACAGATGCGGAGGCATTTGGTTTCGTTGGTATGATGCCTGATATTAGCAACTTAATTCAATATATCCCCGCAGTCGTAAGCCCTAAAAAAATCCTACATCTCGGGTCAGCGAGTTCGGTTCAGGGTATCATTCGTTGTGCAACACCTAAGATGATGCGTGAGGTCGGTATTTCTCAGGAAATTTGGGAAGAACTGCGGCAAGCTGGAAGTTTGTGGTATTTAGACTTGCTATCTGAGGGTACCACTATCGCGCCTCACGGAGAAGCCGTTGTTCCTGAAATGTGGGGCGCGCTTTACGCAAGTGGGCATATTGAGTTTGAAGGCGAGCTACAGCTTAAACCCCTGATTGATGGAATGGCCGAGAGTTTAAGGATGCCCGATAAAGAAATTCAATGCATTCAAAACCAAGCCGCTCGAAAAGAGTTTTTGTTATATGGTAAGGGTATACGGGCTGTCATAGACTCGCAATATCCGGTGTACTCTATTCACATGGACGCAGAGATCGGCATTTCCTTCAAAAGGGAGCGGGAACGTTTCGATCGAGTCTGTTCGGCTTTCCGTGATGTAATTAAGGAGGTCGCAAAGCTGTCAGCTGTTAAACTCCTTAATGAAGATGATTTAGACTTTACCTACACAAACTCAACAAAATCGTTCAAGGTTTTGTCGTCTGAAGCCGCCGAAAAAATTGCTGATCCCGTTGGACTGGCAATCCGTGACTGGCACCGAAGGCGCAGCGAAGTTGATTGACATCATTACACCTTAGTAGATTTTTCGGTGTGAACGCATTCGCAGCTAAGACGCTTGCAGGCCTTCCAAAAAGGACCGTTTGTTGAACGGTCAGAATTGTGGTCGATCTGATGCCCTTTCTCGATAGCCGACATTGGCTTTACAAAGGCCAGAAGTCGCTTTGTCCGCATAGCTGCCATCTGAAAAAACAAAAAAGCCGCCACGCATCATCTGCGCGGCGGCTTTTCTAACTTATTAAGCGTGCGTTATGCACAGCCCAATTTAGCCAACCAGTTCAAGGCCGGAGAAGAAGAATGCGATTTCTTCGGCTGCTGTTTCTGGTGCGTCGGACCCGTGTACGGAATTTTCGCCGATGGACAGTGCAAATTCCTTACGGATCGTGCCATCTGCCGCGTCGGCTGGGTTAGTTGCGCCCATAACTTCGCGGTTTTTCGCAATTGCGTCTTCGCCTTCAAGAACCTGAACAACAATCGGCTCGGAAATCATGAATTCGGTCAATTCGCCAAAGAACGGGCGCTCGGAATGCACACCGTAGAACTCTTGTGCTTGTGCCAAAGACAACTGAATGCGCTTGGATGCGACGATGCGCAGTCCAGCGGCTTCAAACTTAGCTGCGATTGCGCCTGTAAGGTTACGCTTTGTGGCGTCTGGCTTGATGATAGAAAATGTACGCTGAATTGCCATGATGGGCCTCTTTTTGCTGATGATCGGGACTGTGCCCGCATGAATTGATGCGCGCGAACTAACATGACACCTGCGACTTGAAAAGCGGTGATTGACGGCAGGCTTTACATCAGGCAAAGCGACCCCATGCTTAAAATATCAGACATCACATATTCCGTCGCTGGCCGCACATTGGTCGAAAACGCATCCGTCACCATTCCGACCGGTCACAAGGTTGGTCTTGTGGGCCGTAACGGGTCAGGCAAGACGACGCTGTTCAAAATCATTCGCGGCGAAATGGTGCTCGACACCGGCGTTGTGAACATGCCCAAGGGTTGGAAAATCGGCGGCGTATCCCAAGAGGTCCCCGGCAACGAAATATCGCTGATCAACACCGTGCTACGGGCCGATGTTGAACGCGAGGCGTTGCTGGCCGAGGCTGAAACAGCCACCGACCCAAGCCGCATCGCAGAAGTACAAACCCGCCTTGTCGACATCGATGCATGGTCCGCCGAAGCCCGCGCCGCATCGATCCTGCGTGGCCTTGGGTTTACCCATAGCGAACAGTTACAGCCCTGCTCTGCCTTCTCAGGCGGTTGGCGGATGCGCGTGGCCTTGGCCGCCGTTCTGTTCTCAGAACCTGACCTGCTGCTGCTCGACGAGCCGACAAACTATCTCGACCTTGAAGGCGCGCTCTGGCTCGAAGCCTATCTGACAAAATACCCGCATACCGTGCTGATCGTGTCCCACGACCGCGAACTGCTGAACCGATCCGTCGGCGGCATTTTGCATTTGGAAGACAAGGGCCTGATCTACTACACAGGTACCTACGACATGTTCGCCAAACAGCGTGCGCAAAAACGCGCGCTCATGGCATCTGCTGCGAAAAAGCAAGACGCAAAGCGCGAGCACCTGCAAGCATTCGTTGACCGCTTTAAGGCGAAAGCATCCAAAGCCAAACAAGCCCAGTCCCGTGTGAAAGCATTGGAAAAGATGGAAACAATTCGCGCACCAGAAGACGTGGCGCGTACCGTTTTCACCTTCCCCAAGCCGGAAGAATTGTCGCCACCGATTATTGCGACCGAGAATGCGTCTGTTGGCTACGGCGAAACCATCATTCTGCGTGATCTGAACCTGCGCATTGACCAAGATGACCGCATCGCGCTGCTTGGGCGTAACGGCGAAGGCAAATCCACGCTGTCGAAAATGCTGTCCGACCGCCTGCAAATCGCTAGCGGCAACATGGTCACGTCCAACAAGCTGCGGATCGGTTTCTTTGCGCAGCACCAAGTCGACGAACTCTATATTGACGAAACGCCGCTTGAGCACCTGATGCGCGAACGCGCCTCTGAGGGCCAAGCACGACTGCGGGCCCGCCTTGCAGGTTTCGGCCTTGGCGCAGATCAAGCGGACACCGAAGTTGGGCGCCTATCGGGCGGTCAAAAGGCGCGTCTGTCACTGCTTTTGGCCACGCTCCCTGCCCCGCATCTGCTGATCCTCGATGAGCCGACAAACCACCTTGATATCGAATCCCGCGAAGCGCTCGTTGACGCGCTGACCGCCTATACTGGCGCCGTGATCCTTGTTAGCCACGACATGCACCTGCTGTCGATGGTCGCTGACCGGCTCTGGCTGGTCAAAGACGGGCACGTCACATCGTATGATGATGACCTCGAAGCCTACCGCAAAATGCTGCTGACGCCAGAAAAGCCAAAGGGCAAAGATAAGCCCAAGCCGACTGAAAAGAAAAAGACCGCCAGCAAAGAACAGATCCAAGCCATGCGGTCTGACACCAAAAAAGGCGAAGAGCGCGTCAAAAAGATTAACGAGATGCGCGACAAGCTGGCCAAAAAACTCGCTGACCCTGCCCTGTATGAAGACGGCAAAGCAGGCGAACTCGCGACATGGAACGCGAAATACGCCGAAGTCATGAACGCACTTGAACGCGCCGAAGCCATATGGATGCAATCGCTTGAAAGACTTGAACGGGCGCAGAAAGCCTGATCAACTTTGGTTAACTAAATATCAGCGCGGGGGCCCTCCCGCACAGGAGGCAAGCGATGACCGACCTACCAGCCATGATCGCAGCCTTCACCACGCTGTTTATCATCATCGACCCGATGGGACTGTCGCCGCTCTTTCTGGCGCTGACCAGCGGCATGACGAACGCGCAGCGGCGTGTCATCGCCGTGCGGGCGTGCGCGATTGGCGGCGTGCTTATGCTCGCATTCTTGTTCTTGGGCGAGGCGCTGTTGGGCTTTATCGGAATTTCCATGTCGGCCTTTCGCATCGCAGGCGGTATGCTTGTTTTCATAATCGCGCTTGAAATGCTGTTCCAAAAACGCGCGGAACGCCGCGAAGATACGGCCAACGACGGCGGGCATACTGATGACCCTTCGGTGTTTCCATTGGCAATGCCACTTATTGTTGGTCCCGGCGCGATCACAACGATCATCTTGCTCGCAGGGCAAGCCGAAGGCCCCGCCGATATGGCAGCCATTGCGGCCGTGATGTTCGCGGTGCTGCTCACCGTGCTCTGCGCGTTCCTCATAGCGCCCGTACTCGAAAAGCTCTTGGGCAAGACCGGCCTGAACATCTTGACCCGCCTTCTTGGCATGCTTTTGGCAGCCCTTGCGGTGCAATTCATCCTTGATGGTCTCCTAGAGACTTTTGGAATGGCTGCCTAAGCCCTATATGATCTGTCATGAGCAGTGATCAAACAGCCGACGCCATCTACCTGTCCCTCCTTGGGGCCGCGCTTTTGCTGTCGTATCTGCTGGCGAGCCGCATCAACATCGGCAAAATGCTGCAACAAATGGGCATCTGGGTTCTGATTTTCATGGGCGCTATCGCCGTGATCGGCATGTGGCCTGAAATTCAACGCACCATCACTCCGCGCCAATCGGTCGTGGACGGCACCACAATCGTGCTGCCGCGTGCGCGCGATGGGCATTATTATCTGACGCTCGATATCAACAACGTGCCCGTCGAATTTGTCGTCGACACCGGCGCATCCCAAGTCGTGCTGACCCAAGACGACGCAAAACGCATCGGCCTGAACCCACTTGCATTGTCCTACCTTGGCACCGCCAGCACCGCCAATGGCACCGTGCGCACAGCAGCCGTGCGGCTTGATACTGTCAGCCTTGGCGCGATAACCGACACCCGCGTGCGCGCCGTCGTCAACGATGGAGAGATGAACGGATCGCTTTTAGGGATGACTTATCTCAGCAATTTCGACAGCATCACCATCAAAGACGGCGAACTCATACTCTCGAGATAGGAACGTAAACAAATGAAATACTTCATTATTTTGGCATTCATCGGGGTCACCGCCTGTGCCGCAACACCTTCCGAGCTCCCCGCAGACTTTGATCCGGAATTCAGCTTCTAAGCACCTGCATTCTCAGCCTTCATAACCCAAGACCCCATGTCCTGCGCCCAATATTGCGCCGCACATCCAGCATCAGTTAACGCCTTCCACTGGGTGCGTGCGTGGGCCTTAGCGTCATCATCATTGCCGTCAAACAGCACGCAGGTCCGCATCAACTGCCCAACCTCAGCGGCCGTGACCGCGGCGCCGTCCACCGACATCACACAGCCAAACCCATCAGCAGGCGTATCCACGCCCAACAAAACTGGCTGGCTGTCATCATGCGGACCACCCGCCATGCCGTGCGGCTGAAACGACGCAGGCGCGCCTTGCCACAACCGCGCATCCAACCGCTGCAAAACAGCAGGGTTGGATGCGCGCACCAGCACACGCCAACCCGCGCCTTGGGCTTTACCAACAAGCATTGGCAACGTGTCCTCAAGCGGGCTTTCAGTTAGATGATAGAAATATACGCTACCCACTTATGCCTCGTAATTGTCTGAAATTAAACGGTTAAGCGCCATAACACCCCAGCCAGTTGCACCCGCAGGCGCAAGCGTCGTAGCACCCTTAACAGACGCGACACCCGCAATATCCAAATGCGCCCAAGGCATGTCGTCTTTCACAAATCGGGCCAAAAACTGCGCCGCTGTGATCGATCCTGCAGGGCGTCCGCCGGTGTTTTTCATATCGGCAATACGGCTGTTGATCAGCTTGTCATAGGCAGGTGACATCGGCATACGCCATGCGCCTTCACCCTCAGACCCAGCCGCCTTAAGGAACGCAGCACTCAGATCATCAGAATTCGAAAACACACCTGCATTCTCATGGCCAAGCGCGATAAGCATCGCACCCGTCAGCGTCGCCAAATTGATCATGGCACGCGGGGCAAATCTATCTTGGGCGTACCAAAGCACATCAGCCAGCACCAAACGGCCTTCAGCATCGGTGTTGATCACCTCAATCGTGTCGCCCTTCATCGACGTCACAACATCACCGGGGCGCACGGCGCGGTCTGACGGCATGTTTTCGACAATACCAACCAGTCCAACAACATTGGCCTTTGCTTTGCGCATCGCCAGCGTTTTCATAACGCCCGACACCACACCAGCGCCGCCCATATCCATGGTCATGTCTTCCATGCCGCCCGCAGGTTTGATGCTGATACCGCCGGTATCAAACACCACGCCCTTGCCGACCAATGCAAACGGGGCCTCATCGCCGCCACCATTCCATTGCATAACAACAACCTTGGACGGGCTAGCAGAGCCTTGCCCGACGCAAAGCAGCGCACCCATGCCCAGTTCCGCCAATTTGTCTTCTTCCAAAACCTCAACCTTCAGGCCAAGCGCCTGCAATTCAGCCAAGCGATCGCCAAAACTGGTGGTGGTCAAGTCATTGGCAGGTGCATTGGTCAGATCACGGGTGAAAAACACGCCCTCTGCCACGGCACGCAGGGCGACCGCATCCACATCCTCTGGCTTGGACATCATCACAGTCACAGGCCCACGCAGCTTTGGCTCCGCCGTCTTGTGATCAACATAAGCATAATCGCGCAGCATCAACCCCAACGCGGCCTCATCCGCACGGCCCAAATTACCTGCCAAGACCAGCATCGGCTGCGGGCCTTTTTCTATGGCCAGCGACGCTCCTGCCTTGCGGGCAGCCTCTTGAGTTGGCTTGCGGTCCAACTTCACCACGATCACAGCAACCGCGCAAAGCCCCGAAGGATACGCCAATCGCACGGCGGCGCCCTCTACCAATCCGTCAAACGCCTCGCTTGCAACAAACCTGTCCACTGCTTTGCGGGTCAGTGTATTTACTTTGCGCGCGCAGGCATCAAGTTTGGCATCAGCGCCAACAAAAATGGCAATCGTGCCGTCGAACTCGGATATTTGGTCCAGATCGGTCGCGCAATACGTGAAATCAGTCAATGCAGTCATGTGAAACGAGGTCCTTGAACAGTTGGTTTCGGCAATACCTAGCCCGCCATCCGCCAATTGACCAGAATACGGTTTTGTCCCAGCGCGGCTTAGGCTAGTTTGACACACAATATGTAGCGCCAATTCGGGGGGATGGGCCACGTGGCACGGTTTGACCGTTATATGCTGTCGCAGCTCATGGTGCTGTTCGGCTTTTTCAGCTTTGTGCTGGTGATGGTCTACTGGATCAATCGCGCAGTTGTGCTGTTTGACCAACTGATTGCGGATGGGCAATCTGCGATGGTATTTCTGGAATTCACAGCCCTGTCCCTGCCCGCCGTGATTCGACTTGCGTTGCCTTTGGCAGGTTTTGCCGCAGCGGTTTACGTGACCAACCGGATGACCTCGGAATCCGAAATGGTCGTGGTCCAAGCAACGGGGTATTCTGCATTCCGGCTTGCACGGCCTGTGGTTTACTTCGGGATCATCGTGATGCTGCTGATGACGGTACTGATGCATGTGCTGGTCCCGCGCTCACTGGCCCAGCTTGAAGTACGTCAAGCCGAGATCGCTCAGAATGTCACCGCACGCCTGCTGACCGAAGGCCGGTTTATTGAGCCCACCGACGGGATCACATTTTACATTAACGACATCACACCAAACGGCGAACTACGGAACATATTTCTATCTGACATCCGTAATCCAGAAAGCCACATGACCTATACCGCCGCCCAAGCATTCCTTGTGCGCACCGAGAGCGACGCGCAGCTTGTGATGATCAACGGATTGGCTCAGACTTTGCGCACCGCCGACCAAAAACTGTTCACCACCACGTTTGATGATTTCGCCTATAATATTGGCGCCTTCATCCAGATCACCCCCAACAAAGGACGGAACGCGTCCCAAGTTGGCACCATTGAATTGCTAGGCGCCTCTTTGGCACTACAAGCCGAAACAGGTAAAAGCGCCGCGCGCCTGCTCGCAAACGCACATGACAGGTTCAGCCAATCAGTGCTTGGACTTGTCGCATCACTGCTTGGGTTCGCAGCCCTTATGGTTGGTGGCTTCAGCCGCTTTGGCGTCTGGCGGCAGATCGTATTCGCGATATTTCTGATCATCATCATCAAAGCGGTGGAAACCGTCGGCTTGAACTTAGCCCGTCAAGATGCATCGCTATGGTTCATGTCATATCTGCCGAGCGTTTTCGGCATCATCATCGTCTGGTGCCTGCTATTTACATCCACAAAGCCGTATCTGTTCAAACAGCGCCCACGCATAGGGGCCCAGCCATGATCCTGCACCTCTATTTTGCCAAACGCTTTGCGATCACCTTTTTAGGCGTGTTCGGCGTGTTTTTCCTGATCATGCTGTTCCTTGATCTGGTCGAACAATTACGACGTTTTAGCCGCGTTGACGCAAGCTTCGGCGATGTGCTGACGCTGACACTTTTGAACGTCCCGCAAGGGATATACCGGATTCTGCCGCTGATAATGATCTTGGCAACGATCGCGCTATTCCTCGGGTTGGCACGATCATCTGAAATGGTTGTGACGCGGGCGGCGGGGCGATCTGCACTGCGCGCGCTTATCTCACCATTGCTTGTCGCGCTGACCATTGGCATCCTTTCAGTGGCAATCCTAAACCCCATCGTGGCTGCAACATCACGGCAATTTGAAGAACGCGGCGATGCACTGCGCGGTGAAAGCTCGGTCTTGTCACTTGGGGCATCAGGCCTGTGGCTACGCCAAGGAAACGCAGAGGGGCAAACCGTGATCCGCGCGGCCAGCGCCAATTTGAACGGCACAGTGCTGCGCGACGTGACCTTTATCACATTTACCGGCGACGCAGGGCCGACGCGCCGCATAGAGGCCGCACTCGCGTCCCTTCAAGACGGCGCATGGATCGCACAAAACGCCAAAAGCTGGCCCTTAGGCGGCGGCGAAAATGCAGAGGCGCTTGCGACCATCCATCCAACACTCACAATCCCGTCCACGCTCACCGCCAGCCAAATCCGAGATAGCTTTGGCACCCCCTCCTCGATCCCGATCTGGGATTTGCCCGCTTTCATAAACCGATTAAAAACCGCAGGATTTTCGGCGCAACGACATCAAGTCTGGTTCCAAATGGAACTCGCACTGCCGCTGTTCCTCGTGGCGATGGTCATGATCGGCGCAAGCTTTACACTGCGCCACCAGCGCGGCGGACGCACAGGCATGATGGTACTTTTCGCAATCCTTTTGTCATTCGCAGTCTACTTTATCCGCAACTTCGCGCAGGTTTTGGGCGAAAATGGGCAATTGCCCGCCTTGCTGGCCGCATGGGCGCCGCCACTCGCGGCAATCGGGCTTTCGCTTGGCATGCTTTTGCATCAAGAGGACGGGTAATGCGCGCAATTTTAGCCTTCCTTTTGATGTTCCCCACACTGGCCCTGCCCCAAGGGGCGGCGACTCTTGTGGCGGATACCGTGACCATCCAAGGCGACACGCAACTGGTGGCCCGCGGCAACATCGAAGTATTCTACGACGGCACGCGGTTGTCGGCGGCGCAAGTGATCTATGACCAGACATCGGACAGATTGACCATCACAGGGCCGATCCTGATCCAAACCCCCGACGGGACAATTCTCACCGCAGATCAGGCATCGCTTGATCCAAAATTGGAAAACGGCATGCTGCGCGGTGCACGGCTGGTTCTTAACCAACAGCTGCAACTGGCAGCCACCCAAATTGACCGCATCGATGGGCGCTATAGCCAGCTGTACAAAGTGGCGGCAACCTCTTGTAAGGTCTGCGGCACCCAAAGCCCGCTATGGGAAATTCGCGCCAAAAAAGTCGTGCACGACGAAGATGCACAGCAACTTTTCTTCACCGACGCGCAATTCCTGATCCGTGGAACACCCGTGTTTTGGCTGCCACGCATGCGCCTGCCCGATCCAACGCTCACACGGGCGACGGGGCTACTGATCCCAACCCTGCGGACCACGGACCTGCTGGGAACAGGCGTAAAAATCCCGTATTTCATACGGATCGGCGATCACCGTGACGTCACACTGACCCCGTATCTATCCACCGAGACCCGCACGCTTCAGGCACAATATCGCCAAGCATTCATGCGCGGCAATCTGACAATTGATGCTGCCATCTCCGAGGGTACGCTGAAAACCGACACGCGATCCTACCTGTTCGCCGACGGCACATTTGATCTTGGCCAAGGCTTTGGGCTGACATTTGACATCGAATCCGCCTCGGATAATGCGTATTTGTTGGATTACGACTTCTCGAACAAAGACAGGCTCGACAGTGCAGTCACCGTGTTGCGGGTCCGCGACGCTGATCTGACCCAAGCCAATCTGACCTATTATCAAACCCTGCGCGACGATGAAGTCAGCGCGTCCCTGCCGCCCATCACCGGTAGTTTGTCATATGAAAACCGCGTGGCTTTGACCACCGGCGGCACCTTTCGTTACGGGGCCTCGGCGGACACGGCATATCGGTACGGCAGTACAGACGGGGACAGCGCGCGCGATGTCACACGCACCAGCGCAAATGGCAGCGTGACGCGCAACTGGATCACAAATGCGGGGTTTGTGCTGCGGGCCGACGCAGGGGTGCGGGCCGATTGGTACGCGGTCAACGATGACACGAATTACGATAACGGGCTGCGCGTTGTGCCAAATGTTGGGCTGACTTTGCGGTATCCTTTGGCCACCACCACAACAAACGGCGCGCAGCACCTGCTCGAACCGACCATAGCGCTTTCGTGGTCCGACGCATACGGTGTGACGCCGCCAAATGAAGACAGCACACGCTCGGAATTGGACCAAGCGAACCTGTTTGACAGCTCTCGTTTTTCTGGCGATGACGCGGTTGAGGTCGGGGCGCAAGCGGCCATCGGCGTGACTTGGACACGGATTGCGGCGCAAGGTGCAACCTCCACCCTGACTTTTGGGCGGGTCATGCGGGACACCAACAACACTGCTTTCAACCCGTCATCAGGCCTAGACGGACCATCGTCAGACTGGCTTTTGGCGGGGCAATACGCCGACAAATCAGGCTTTGAAATTGACGCACGCACCCTGTTTGATGACGATGCAAGCCTGACGCGGGCCGCAACACGGCTAGGCTGGCAAAACGGTTGGCTTGATTTGAACGCGGCCTACATCTGGCAGGCCGCCGATGCCACAGAAAGCAGACCAGACGCGGTTTCAGAATGGACGCTTGATAGCAGATTTCAAGTAGCCTCCGCATGGGCAGTTAACTTTGAAACACGCTACGATTTAGCAAATGATCAGCCAGCCGTTGCAGGCGTTGGCATGCAATATAAAAACGAATGTGTGACGGTCGATCTTTCGGTCTCGCGCAGGTATACGTCATCAACTACAGTGGACGCATCGACCAGCTATGGGCTATCGGTATCGCTGAACGGATTTTCGGCAAAAGGCAGCGCGGGACCCGCCGCCGCCTGCGCCCCATGAACAAGACAAGAGGCAGACCAATGCGCTTTTTCATCTTCGCTTTGACCCTGATACTGGGGTCACAGACCGCAGCCCAAGGCACGTTCCAACCGGTTATAACCGTCAACGACCGCGCGATCACAGCGTTCGAGCTGGACCAACGCATTCGGATGCTCGAAGTCTTTAAAACAACAGGTGATCTGGCCAAAGCCGCCCGCGAGGCTTTGATCGAAGACCGCCTGAAAGACGACGCACTTGCCCGTGCAGGTCTGCGCATGACCGACGAAAGCCTGCTCACTGCAATGAGCGAGTTCGCACAGCGCGCCGATCTGGATCTTGATCAATTTTTGCAACTGCTTGGTACCAATGGCGTATCCGAAGAAACTCTGCGCGATTTTGTGCGCACCGGTGTAAGCTGGCGTGACTACGTGCGCAGTCGGTTTGGATCGCAGGTAACAATCACAGATGCCGACGTGAACCGCGCAATTGCGCAAATTGGGTCAGGTGGCGCCGCGATCCAGATTTTGCTGTCTGAAATCATCATTGCAGCACCACCAGAACGCGCCGCCGAAGCCATGGAAGTCGCACAGGAAATCAGCCAACTGCGGTCGACCTCCGCATTCGAAACACAAGCACGGCGCGTTTCCGGTATTCCAAGCAGGGAAAATGGCGGACGTCTAGGATGGTTGCCAATCACCAACTACCCACCACAACTGCAAAGCGTCCTGCTTGGCCTGTCCCCTGGTGAAGTCACAGCGCCGCTGCCGATCGAAAATGGTGTGGCCCTGTTCCAACTCCGCGCAATCCGCGAAGTTCAGACGGCGACCGTGACACCAACCGCCGTTGATTACGCTGCATTTTATCTGGTGGGCGGACGATCCGAAACAGGCCTTCGCGCCGCGCAAACATTGGCCGATAGCATTGACACCTGCGACGATCTTTACGGGCGCGCCAAAGGGCTGCCTGAAAACGTGCTAGACCGTCAAAGCATCGCACCAGCGGATATCCCGCAAGACATCGCAATCGAATTGGCGCGTCTGGATACCAACGAGGCGTCCTATAATCTGACACGCAGCAACGGCGAAAATTTGATGTTCCTCATGCTGTGCGAACGGAAAAATGCGGCGACCGAGGATATCGATCCAGCCGCCATCCGCAATCAATTGCGCAGCCAACGGCTCGCCGGTTTCGCGGATGCATTATTGGAAGACCTGCGATCTTCGGCGACAATCACAACCCGATGAGCACACGTAAACCCATCGCCATAAGCTGCGGCGAACCCGCAGGCATAGGACCTGAAATCGCCTATCGGGCATGGGACGCCCTAAAAGATGAAGACACATTCATCTGGATTGGCGATCCACGGCATTTGCCCATCGGGGCGCAATTTCAAGAAATCGACGATGCAGCAGATGCAGCAACCGTATCCGCACACGCCCTGCCCGTCTTAGCCCGCGACTTTGGCAGCGTTGCTGTCGCAGGTGTACCGGACCCAACACATGCGCGCGGCGTGATCGCATCCATCGCCGAGGCCGTTGATCTGGTGCAACGCGGCATGGCAGATGGGGTCTGCACAGCACCCATTCACAAAGCAGCGCTGATCGACGGTGCCGATTTCGCCTACCCGGGGCACACCGAATATTTGGCGGCATTGGCTGGCGCCGACCGCGTGGTAATGATGCTCGCATGCGACATGCTGCGCGTCGTGCCCACCACGATCCACATCCCGCTCGCAGACGTGGCCACACAGCTTACGGCAAGCTTGCTAACAGATACGATCCTGATCACACATGCGGCCCTGCGGCGCGATTTCGGGCTGGCATCACCGCGCATTGCGGTCGCGGGCCTGAACCCACACGCAGGCGAGGCCGGCAATATGGGCAGCGAAGAAATTGAGATGATCACACCCGTCTTAGACGCACTGCGCGCCCAAGGCATGCACATCACGGGGCCAATGTCGGCTGACACCATGTTCCACGTTGCCGCGCGACAAACCTATGACGTGGCAGTCTGCATGTACCACGACCAAGCCCTTATCCCCATCAAAACGCTCGACTTTTCAGGTGGGGTCAACGTCACGCTGGGCCTGCCGTTTGTGCGGACATCGCCTGATCACGGCACCGCATTTGATATCGCGGGGCGCAACATGGCCGATACGACGTCGATGATCGCTGCTTTGCGCATGGCGCGCACAATGGCAATTGGTCGCGATGTTTGACATTGCCTGCGCCTCCGGCGGACATATTTTTACGCGGAAAAAATCATGACAATCGACAATCTTCCTCCACTGCGCGACGTCATTGCGGCCCACGAATTGGCAGCAAAAAAATCACTTGGGCAGAACTTTTTGCTCGACCTGAACCTGACCGCCAAAATTGCACGGCTGGCGGGGGATTTAACAGGCGCGGATGTGCTTGAGATTGGGCCAGGTCCAGGCGGGCTGACACGCGGATTGCTGGCCGAGGGCGCACGCCGCGTGCTCGCCATCGAAAAAGATCCGCGCTGCATGCCCGTAATGGCCGAAATAGCAGCCGCCTATCCGGGCCGTTTGCACGCGATCATCGGGGACGCGCTTGACGTCAACCCGCTCGCGCATCTGACACCGCCGATCAAAGTGGCGGCAAACCTGCCGTATAATGTTGGCACTGAATTGCTGGTGCGCTGGCTCACGCCGCCCGAATGGCCACCGTTCTGGGTCAGTCTGACATTGATGTTCCAACGCGAAGTAGCGCAACGGATTGTCGCCCAACCCGGAACCAAGGCTTACGGTCGCTTGGCGATTTTGGCACAATGGCGGTCCGATCCAAGCATCGTGATGGACCTGCCGCCAGAGGCGTTTTCGCCACCGCCAAAAGTATCATCAGCCGTTGTGCATCTGCGCGCCCTGCCCGCACCACGGTTTGAAGCAAACCCCGCGACGCTGAACCGCGTTGTGGCCGCCGCATTCAACCAGCGACGCAAGATGTTGCGATCTGCGCTGAAATCTTTGTCACCAGATGCCGAAGACTATTTGAATGCCGCGGGCATAAAACCAACCGAGCGGGCAGAACAACTTAGCCTCGAAGAATTCTGCGCCTTGGCGCGCGCATTCGACGGCTAAAGCCCCCTACAAATGCAAAACCCGCCGCGATGCGACGGGTTTTTACAATTATTCGGCGGCCTCTGGCGCGGTATCGACCGGAGGGCGCGGTTTGCGCTGACGTGGCTTGCGCACCTGCTTGGGCGGTGCTGGCTCTGCCGCTTCTGGGGTCTCAACAAGTCCAGCGTCCGTCGGTTCAGCTTCAATGCGCTCAACCTCAACCCGTCGCGTGTCTGCAACCTCTGGCTGCTCAGAAATCGACGGATCGTTTGCAGCGGCCTCTTGGGCTTTTAAGCGATCTTGGCGTTCGCGGTCACGCTCGGCTTGGCGTTCACGGTTCTGCGCCTCTTGCTCGTCACGCTTGCTGTCCACTTCGCGTTGGGCTTCTGCCAACAAACGTGTGTAATGCTCCGCGTGTTGGGCAAAGTTTTCGGCATCCACACGGTCGCCGGACAAAACGCCGTCGCGGTGAAGCTGATTGTATTTCTCGATGATCTGCTGCGGCGTGCCGCGCACTTTGCCATCAGGACCAGAGCTGTCGAACACCCGATTAATGATGCTCCCGCCTGTCGGCCGGTTATTGTTGCGGGATTTATTGCCGCGTGACCGTGACTTCGTTGATCTCATGAAAATGCTTTCGTCAAGCTCTAGGCTTTTGCTTTGCGCTGAGGTCTCTGCGCGCCAACCGTTGGCGGATATCTGAGACCTTGCGATGTTATGGCGACTATCGACGGAACATTAAAAATCTGCGGTTCAACCGTCCGATGACAAAACAATACCAACTGCGGCGCATACAGGGCAACCCCAAATTACGAAAATCAATCAAATTAAGCCACTATCCGCGCTTTTCCGGCGTGAAACCAGCAAGCTGAGCGCTGACAACGCGGTCGCGACCATCCAGATCCGTGGTAACCGTCACATGACATAGGCCTGCTTGCGTCATCATCTGGGACACTGCATCGCCCTGCGTTGGGCCAATCTCAACGATCAATCGACCATCAGGCAACAAAAGCGGCACGGCTTGGGTGACAATCCGGCGGTAATGGGTCAGCCCGTCGGCAAAATCAGTTAACGCCATTTGCGGCTCGAATTGCACCACCTCGGGGCTTAGGTCAGCCATCTCGGCCACCGCAATATAAGGTGGGTTGGCAACGATCAAATCAAACGGACCGCTAATTCCATCCAGCCAATCAGCGCAACGAAATGACGCACGATCCGCGACGCCGTGGGTCCGGGCATTGCGCGCAGCAACGGCCAATGCAGGTAGGCTAAGATCAACGCCAATCCCCTGCCCGCACGGCACCTCCGCCAACAATGTGACCAGAATACAGCCCGATCCAGTGCCCAAATCAACCATCTTGGTAAAATGCGACCGCAAAGCGACCTCAATCAACATCTCTGTTTCAGGGCGCGGGTCCAACACGTCAGGCGTGACAGCAAAGTCGCGGCCATAAAACG